>DYQV01000562.1 GCA_020719105.1 Rikenella microfusus | reverse complement strand
AAATTTGAGAAAACAAGTCAACAAAATAAAGTTATGGAAAACTTATCGGAACTTAGAAAAATAAGCCAAGAAGTGCTTCAAATGGATTTCAATTTCAAGAACGTACAGCGAATCATGCATTTAGTTTATGAAGCTAAAACGCTGCTCGGAGATAAACATCCCATACCCAACAAAGACATAGCTTTAGACCAAACAAAAAAAGTAATTTCGAATGAAATTATAAAGCTGATACAAGCAAAAAATGAGGAAGAAATTGAATTAGCTTTTAATGATGCGGTGGATAGCTTTAAATTGGTGCTTAGCTATATTTCTTGATTCCTCAAAATAGTTTGTGGTACAAAGGTTTCTTTTACAGGAAGATTCATTCGTATCCGCCAATTCACCGGGTAATTATTATTCGAGCGGTTACCCAGATTATTTACAAATCCCAAGGGCAATTTATCAAGCATCAATATATTGAATCCTCTGGCACCTTTACTAGAATGCACATTCTCCTTTTTTAGATAAAGCAACGCGTCATAATTATCAATTAAAATAAGTGGAAAATTACTTCTATTCAAAAACCACGACATGGATAAATCATGCTGAGGGATTAACTTGTTTCCTTTAATATCGGCTAATAAAACTCCCGAATGAACAATTCTAAGCCGTTCGCTTAATAACCCAATCCATGGTTGTAAAGGATCGGGTATAGCCCGAATGGTTTGGTTCAATTCAATAAATTTAAAATATTCCGGTTGAATGAGCCAATTGCTACAACCTTCTTCCAATATCTTTTTTGGTGAATTAAATTTCTTATTCGATTTGTTCTTCAATTGCATTTCAGAACCTTTTTTTTGTAACACACTAACAAAAAAACCTTCCCCTTCAATCTTGTCCGGGAAAAACTGATAAGCTTCAATGTTTCGATAGTTGATTTTGCTTATTCCCCAATCCTCGGGAATTGAAATTGGAATACTTTCGGCATCAAATTGTTCCGTAATCCAATCAATATTTTTTTCGTTTTCATCGGGATTATAGGTACATGTACTATAAATTAAATTACCGCCTGGAGCCAATGCCGACCAAACATCAGCCAATATTCTTTGTTGCCTTTGAGAGCAAATAGCTGCATTGTCAACTGTCCACTCATCCATGGCCGATTCATCGCGACGAAAAAGTCCCTCACCGGAACAAGGTGCATCCACAATAATTAAATCGAAGAATCCGGGTAGTTTTTGAAAATCTATTGGATCGTTTTGAGTAACCACCACATTAGGATTTCCCAATTTTATCAGGTTTTCAGCTAAAACCGCCGTCCTGGTTTTAATAACTTCGTTCGATAGTAGAAAACTAGTATCATTCATTAAAGAAGCAATGTGTGTGCTTTTTCCACCTGGAGCCCCGCACAAATCAAGTATTTTTAGCGGACTATTGTTTGCAAATAATTGTTTAAATATGTATCCAACAAACATACTACTTGCCTCCTGAACATAATAAGCACCCGCATGGAATTGAGGATCTAAGGTAAAAATGGGTCGTTCTTTTAAATAAAATGCCAATGGTTCCCAAGCAACTTGTTTACGCTCAAATAAAATTGGATCCACTTTTTTAGGATTAATACGGATACTAACCGGCGGAATTTTTTCCAATGCAGTCTGAAACCTATCGAAGGATTCGCCTAACTGTTTTTGCATTCGTATTTTAAAGGCTTGCGGTAATTGCATTGTTCAATTTTTTGTAAAATAAGTTGCATGATATGAAATGCAAATTAATAATGATAATGCATTAAAACATTAATTTGCAACACGAAAGAAAATATACAAAACAGGGATAAATAGTTTATTTAGGTAATGATCATTCAAGCCAAAATCCTATAAAAGTAAATCTATCAAAATTCTGCATTAATTTAGTTTTAA
>DYQV01000082.1 GCA_020719105.1 Rikenella microfusus | reverse complement strand
TCGCACATTCACACCTTTCGCTGTGCTCAGGTATGAATAAAGCGGGTTAAATGTTGATTTCACTTTGTTTAGTGAATTGTATATTCCTTCTTTTTTATGTTCAAAAGTTTCCGAACCTTTGCCAGGCAAAATAGTATTTTTAGTTAAATGGAACTTGGGCAACATATCTTGCACAAACAGTAAACCTAACAATTGGGGTTTTATCCCTTCTGTATATTACTATTGAGTTTTCAACCATAGTAATTCTATGCTGAATTGCTTGCTTTTCTAAATGAAAAAATAGTTAGGGTTTACAAAAGGGCAAATACAAAATACTCTTTACCATCAAGCTGTTGTTTATGAAACCCCATTTTTTTCAAGTACCTGGCGTGATTGGCTGTTTGTGGAACGGTGCAAAGCATTTCGTAACCTTCTGATTTAAAAAATTCTATTTTTTCCTGATAAATATACTTACCCAACTTAAAGTCGCGGTAATCGGGAATTACATAATCAAGACCAATGAATAACCTCTTATTTCCATAATCGCGGGCCAAAAACACACCTGCCACTGCCATATTCCTTAAAATCATATAAGTGTAGGAGTTCATGGTGTTTTGGTATTCAAATTGTGGAAAATACTTTAAAATATCTTTATTGTAAAAGTCGAGGAACTTGATTAAATATCGGTTATCGCGCTTTATTTCCAGTGTTTTAAAGCTCTCTTTGATTCCTATCATGCGATACAGATGGTAACTATTCGCAAACACTACGAATAGATTCAATAAACCAACGGGTAAAGCCCCAATTAAGAAACCATATATGGAAAACAACAAGGCGCCTGCCATATTTACAATTCGAAGCTTTAAAAAGGAGGTCATTAACATGGATATCAATATTAAAACTGATGCGGCATAGCCTATCCAATCTAAAATAGTAAGATTCATTATTAGAAATTATTTCGTTTTTCAAAAAAAATCCCGATCCTGAGAACTTAGCATGATAAGGGCAATCAACGTTTGCTGAAAAGATTAAAACTGAAGTAAATGCATTTTCTCCCAAAGCTTTTTACTTAAACTCTTGGCTACTTCTTTAATTTCCTGCTCATTTACGGTAGTCACTTTTCTATCTTCCACAATAAGTTTACCATTTGCAATAACATGCTGAACATGAGTGGAATCAATCCCATAAAGGAAATGACCCAGGAAATTCCCTTTACCAAATTCAGTGGATGGCCGGTAATCGAGAACCACCAGATTATTTTGCCCATCACCGGTAAATTGGCTGGACTCTATGTATTGATGTACTTTCCTGAATCGATGGTAAATTTCCTGCAAATCAATGGTATCACACAATTGTCCGTTGAAATAGGTAGCTTTGGCTGAACGGAGCATATCGCTATGCATTCCATCGGTCCCCAGCATAATATTTTCGCCAATGGCACAGGAATTGAATTGCCCCACGTTATTATTTAGGTTACTTTCGGTATTTTGAGCCACATACAATCCGCTTTCCCGTATCAAATGACGCTCAGCATCAGTCAAGTAAAGGCAGTGCACCAGAATTGATTTTTTTAAGTCAAGAATCCCAATGTCTTTGTAGCGTTCAATCACTCTTTTACTGTGTATGTCGTAACAATGCTCCTGATCGTATATATCTTCGGCCACATGCACATGAACACCGGTATTGCATTTTGCGGCCAA
Source organism: Rikenella microfusus (assembly GCA_020719105.1). Classification (GTDB taxonomy): domain Bacteria; phylum Bacteroidota; class Bacteroidia; order Bacteroidales; family SZUA-534; genus GWE2-40-63. Next base: position 7,660 of record DYQV01000082.1, on the reverse strand, counting down.
TTCGGTGGCTTTGGTCAATGTTTTTTGTGTAAGCGTAAATGATGCATGCAATCCCACCAACCCTTGATTGGATTTTAGGTATCCTTCAGTTTCATCTAAGGCTTTTTTTGCCTTATCCATACCATCGCGGTCCGATATTTCGTAACTCAACAGATGGCTAACTCCAACTTCATTAAAAGCGTCGGCAATGGTTTGAAGTGATCCTTCCATGGCCATTGGACTGGAATGGTGATCGATAGCAAAAGTAACCCCATTTTTAGCACACGCAATAGCAGTGATGTAAGCGCTGTATTTAACGGTTTCTAAATCGAGTGATTTATCCAAAGTCCACCAAACATATTTTAGTATTTCATAGAAATTTCCGGGTATTTTTTTTGGGACCGGCATTCCGGTTGCCAATGCGGAATAAACATGGTGATGTCCATTGGCAAATGATTTGGTAACAAATTTTCCTTTGCAATCAATTACTTGAGTGCCCGGCAATATTTGAGGTAGTATAGTAGATAATGTGATGGCTTTATTCAAACCGGGTTCCACCAAAACATGTCCCTGAAAAAAATCCAACGATTTCCAATCAATGTAGGTGGCATTTTTTAACAGTATCATAATTTGTTTTTTCTATTAAATATAAAAAAAAAACACGGGTGCAAAAATTTTTTTTTCAAAATTCAATATATTTTAGGGTGATACAAAACATGAAATTAATAGTATTTTCCATTAATGAACTAAGTATCAACATCTTTAATCAAAATAATTCATTAATACAAAGCATTAGTTTTTGCTAAGCTGTTGAAATTAAATAAAAATAGAATGTATGAAATTGTTATCTAGTGCATAATACTGCGCGAAGCAGGTTTAATGGTAACTTTTAGTGGCAATTCATGCCTGCGGATGCCATCGAATTGAGTGTAAGCATTAGCAACAGCTCCTGCTGTAGGAACCAAGCCTATTTCTCCTACTCCTTTGGCTCCATAAGGTCCCACCGGATCTGGCTTTTCAATCATCCGTACTTCAATTGGAGGGGTTTCTGAAGCTTTTAAAATGTGTAAATCGCACATCTTATCGGTTACTAAAAAGCCATCTTTCATCGGTAAATCCTCTGTTAAGGCATATCCCAATCCCATGTGCACAGCACCCTGAACTTGTCCTTCGAACAACAGCGGATTCATAATTTTACCACCATCGTGGGCTGCAATAAACCGTTCTATTTCACCACTTTCGTTCAAAATACAGAGTTGGGCGGCATAACCATACGAAAAGTGTATCACCGGTTCCGGAACATCAGCACCGGGCTTGTTGGTCCAGTTGCAAGCATATTCGCCGTAATACGATGTACCTGCCAATTCAGCCAATGAAAGGGTTTTAAGCTTCATTTTAAGCTCTTTTGCAGCATCTATAATTGCTAATCCCAACAATGCGGTTGCTCTTGATGAAGTGGTCATACCCGTTTTTATTTGGGCTTGGGTATCAATTCTAACTTCAATCAGTTCAGGTTTAATTCCCGTTTCAGTACAAAGGGTTTGAATGGCCATATTTTGAACTCCTTGTCCCATTTCTGTCCAGCCCTGATCAATAATAACACGATTTTCAGAAACAATGGTAATGCGCACGCCACTTTGATCCACCATACCGTTTCCCACACCCGAATTTTTAATTCCACAGGCAATTCCAGCATATCTGGCTTTATAAAAATCATCTTTTAAGGCTAGCAAGCAATCCTGAATTCCAACCCCATAAACTTTTTGCCCGGTTGATGTTAATGAACCGTCAACCAATGCATTGTTGTAGCGGAATTGCCACCGGTCGAATCCACCTTTTTGGCACAATTCGTCAACTAAAACTTCCAAAGCAAAAGTAACTTGGTTTGCACCAAATCCACGCATGGCACCGCTTGGAATGTTGTTGGTATAAACTGTTTTAGCTTGTAATTCCACGGCTGGAAAATAATATCCACCTGTTGCATGGCCAGCAACCCGTTCCATTACTTTAGTACCAACGGAAGCATACGCTCCGGTATCTCCCACTGCATATAGTAAGGCTGCGGTAAATTTGCCCTCTTTATCGCAAGCTATGGTCATATCCATACTAACCGGATGCCTTTTGGGATGCATCCTTATGGATTCCTGCCGGGTTAAAGTCAACTTAACCGGTTGTTGAAGCAACTGAGCATAAAGTGCCACATGTCCCTGTACCGAAAGATCTTCTTTACCACCAAAACCGCCACCATTAGGCAACAGTGTCACTTTCACAAGTTCCTCATCAAGGCCAAGCATTAAAGCTATTTGTCGGCGATCTTCGTAAATTCCCTGACTTTGGCTAAAAAGTTGAATTTCTTTTCCATCGGGCATTGCCAAGGCTGACTCTTTTTCTAAATAAGCATGTTCTATTCGCTGCGTTTGAAAAACACCCTGTGCAACAAAAGCTGAGTTTCTTACTATTTCTATAGCTTTTCCTCTTTTAACAGAACAAACATCCAGTAAATTGTCATGATTGTTATGTACACGAATTGCATTTGGCAAAATGGCTTGGTGAGGATCAGTTACTGGAACAAAAACCTTGTATTCCACTTTGATTAAATCAACGGCACGTCGGGCAATTTCTTCATTAATAGCAATTACACCGGCCAATACATCTCCGATATAACGGGTAGTTTCGCCAACGGCAATCATTAACGGCCAGTCATTGTAAATAAGTCCAAGATACCTTTGAGCGGGGATATCCCCGGCCACCACTATTCTTTTTACCCCTTCCAAGGCAATGGCGGCAGAAAAGTCAATATTCAAAATTTCAGCTTTAGGATAATCGGAGAATTTGAGGGCTGCGAATAACATGCCATCAAAAAATAAATCATCGGTATATTTACGTTCCCCGATGGCTGTTTCATAAGCTTGGTATTTTGTTAACCGCTCTCCCACTTTTCCTTGGTTTGCTTCAATTGCAGGCTTCTCGCCATTCAACCGTTTAGAAGCTAATTGCACCGCTTCAATAATTTTAACATAACCCGTACATCGGCAAAGGTTGGTATTTATGGCTTTCTTAATGTCATCAATGCTAGGCTGCGGTTTTGATTGGATTAATAAATAGGTGCGCATAATAAAACCTGGGGTGCAAAAACCACATTGTACGGCACCCGCATCAACAAAACTTTGAGCTAAAATCTGTTTTATATCGGGATTTAACCCTTCAACTGTATTAATAATCGCTTGATTGATATCGCTCATTTTGGTTTTACATGCCAGTTTGGGTTTTCCATTGCAATCAATCAGGCAGGCTCCACAAGTTCCTTCACCGGAACAGCCATCTTTCGGAGAGGTAATCTTTTTTTCGTTTCGGAGGTATTTTAATAACGATAAATTTGGATCACCGTTATAGGCAACCAGTTGGCTGTTCAGAGTAAAATTAATCATGTATTTGTTTATTTTCCTTACTTTTCTGCAGGGGTAAATACAAATTGAAAAGGTATGTTGACAATCCGGGAAAAAATAATGCCGTCGTTTTGTATTTCTTCATCTTCATAAGTCCATATTATTTCAATTTCCTTTCCGGCTTGAAAGTTTAACTCTAGTATCCGAAATATTTTTAATAATAAACGGTTCGATGCGGAATTGAAATAATCAGCCTTAATAGTTAAAATCATTTTATGGTCGAGCTTATTCAAATTATTTTTGAGCCAATTAAAAATAGGTTCAAAAGCAACTTGTGGATCTTCAGGAAAAGATTGTCCTATAATCTCATACTTGTGGTTGGATGGATCAAAACGAACAAAAGGATTTGTTTTTGTTGGTTTGAGTATCAATGTCTCCATAAACTGTTTTACTATTAAAAAACCTCCAACAAGATAGCCATAATTCTACAAATTCAAAATATTTTTTACTTCAACTAAATTTAATGAAATAGGATGTGGAAAATTTAAAATACCCTGAACTGCCGATAAATCTTTCAATCCGCTACCAGTTGAAAGCAGTAAACAATTGCTAAACTCCTTTAAGACATTTTGCTTTTTCATTGCAAAAAAACCAGCCAATGCAGCAGCTGCGGCCGGTTCTGCAAAAATACCTGTGTGTTTGCTTAATAAAGCCGATGCCTGAATGATGTCATCATCAGATACTTCAGATACCAAACCCTGATATTTTTTAATAAACCTAGATGCCATAAAAAAATTCCGTGGAATATCTACCGAAATAGAATCGGCAATCGTTTTACTGGTTTTAGCCAAAAAATTATCCGAATTTAAATTCTGTATTAAATTGTTACTTCCCTGAGCTTGAACTGCAACCAGGATTGGCATTTTTTCAATCAAACCCAACTCCAACAGGTCCTCAAATCCTTTGTATAAGCCTGAAATAATTACTCCATCACCTACCGGGACAAAAATATAATCGGGTAATTTATCCGGAAACTGGTCAACTATTTCAAAAGCGGCTGTTTTTTTTCCCTCAATGGTTATTGGGTTGTATGCTGTATTCCTGTTAAACCAGCCAAATTCATTAGAAGCAGCAATACTTAAATCAAAAGCATCATCGTAGGTGCCATCAACCGGAATTAATTGGGCTCCATACATTAGAATCTGGGTCAATTTAGCCAAAGGAGCTTTTGCTGGAACAAATACGATAGCTTTTTGCATTTGCGAAGCACAAATACCCGCTAACGAAGAGCCGGCATTACCTGTACTGGCTGCTGCTATGGTGGTTATGCCATTTTCTTTGGCAAATGCCGATACAACAGCCGAAGCTCGGTCTTTATATGAAAAGGTGGGATTTTGGCTTTCATCTTTAATATAAAGGTTGGATTCTTTAATTTTCAGATTTTTAGAAATGTTATACACCGGTGTTTTGCCAACCCGCAACGGAGGCAAACTGCTCAGATGTTCAATGGGAAGCAAACTCAAGTAATCGGTTTGTTTCAGAATTGAATTCAACGCAGTGGAACCTGTTTTTCGAATTTCCTGATAATTGTATATTACTTTTAAAACCCCTTTAGGTGGCTGATTCGCCCTGTTTTGAGTTAGGCATTTTGAACATAGGTATCTAATTTCCTGATTATTATATTCAGAACCACAATCCGTACATCGGTAATAAAACTTATTAGAGATCATTTTTTTACAGATTTTTCAGTACTCCGGTTTTTTCATTGAATTCTTCTATCAATTCATCCCATTCATGTACCTGGTTGAACATGGTGGGCCAAAAATTTGGGTTATACCATAACTCATTCAGCTCTTCAACCGTCCGGCCTTGTTGTTCCACCCAAGTGAAATATTTAAGATTATGAATGGCTTTCTGGTCTTGATATCCAAGTTCCTTTAAATTCTGGGTTTCCTGTCCCAAAACACACTTTTCAAAATCCAATGCGGCTTGCAATGCGGTATAGGTTCCCTTTTCAATAGTCAATTCTTCCAAACGCGATTGGTACATATCGGCAGCATCGGTAGCAATAGTAAGTATTACATCATTGGCATTCAATTCAAAATGCTTGGCAGTTTTTATGGCCGATAAAATGTTTGATATTCCTGAAATACCGATTAAATGAAGATGTTCAATAACTTCTTTCGATACTCCTAATTCCTTCAATCGCTTATGACCTTCCGGTTCGTTAAACAATCGGAAAATACGCATGCAGTCTTCATCATCGATTGCTGCCACCACGTTGGTATTTTTAACATTGTGTATCCAGGGTACGTGTTTATCACCTATCCCTTCAATGCGGTGTCCTCCAAATCCATTTCGCAATAAAGTTGGACATTGCAACGCTTCCGAAGCAACCACTTTTATAAAAGGGAACTTTGTACGTAAATAATCTCCTCCGGCAATGGTACCAGCCGATCCGGTAGCCGAAACATACGCCGCCGGATTTCCATTAACAGTTTTAACCGATTGATACACTTCTTCTAATGCCGGTCCGGTAACATTAAAATGCCAGGCTGCATTGCCAAACTCCTCGAACTGATTAAAAACCATACAATCCTTACGGGTACGCTTTATTTCCCAACATTTATCGTAAATTTCTTTCACATTCGACTCACATCCATGAGTGGCAATCACTTCGGAACCAATGGTGTTCCTCAGCCAATCAAACCGTTCCCGGCTCATTTCTTCCGGCAATATGGCAACGGATTCAGTACCCATTATTTTTGAATCGAAAGCTCCTCCACGGCAATAGTTACCTGTTGATGGCCATACTGCTTTATGGTAGGTTGGATCAAATTCCCCCTTAATAATTCTTGGGGCTAAACAGCCATAAGCAGCTCCAACCTTATGCGCTCCGGTAGGAAAATACTTACCAATCATCAACACAATTTTTGCGTCAATACCTGTCAGAGTTTTTGGCAGCTCCACATAATTGACTTTGCCAAATAGACCACCCATGGCAATTGGCTCATTCTTCCAAGTTATCCTGAATAGATTCAATGGGTTTAAATCCCAAAGTCCTACTGTTTTTAATTTTGATTTTATCTTATCTGGGATCAACGATGGGTCATGCTGCTGCTTAAAGGTTGGTAAAACGATACCTTTTTCGCGGTACCGATTTATGGCTTTTTCCAAAATTTGCATGGATGAATTCTTCGTATTTATTTTTTGCATGACTTAAATCCTTAATTTTGAATAATTACATAACAAATGTAATGTATTTTTATAAATATCATTACTAATAAATTAATTATTCAATGTATTTTAGGAATATTTACTATACACATCTTAAATACAGATTCAAAAATCCTTTGAGCGAATAAAATTTGCAATAAAAAGTAATTAGTACTAAATATTTCAAATAAAACGTTTATTTTTGACTGAAAAATTCAATTATTTAGTAATATTAATAACTAACCAACCCTATAACATTAAAGACAAATGAAGCAAGTTGACCAAGTTGATAAGGAAATCCTAAAGATATTACAAACCGATTGCCGGATTACGGCCAAAGATATTGCTACTCAATTGGGAATGTCGAAAACCCCGGTGTATGAACGGATTAAAAAATTAGAATCCCAGGGGTTCATTACCAAATATGTTGCCTTGTGTAACCCCAAAAAAGCCGGAAAAGGATTGATTATTTATTTATCGGTATTGCTTGATAACCATTCAAAAGATGCGGTAGATGAATTTGTGAAAAAAGTTAAAGCACTTCCTGAAGTCAATGAATGTTATTATGTATCGGGGAATATTGATTTTCTGTTGAAAGTTTATATTAAAGATATGGATGATTACCACCGGTTTATTACCCAGGATTTTTCGAACATAAAAAACATGAGCCGCTTTTATAGTTCCTTTGTGATGGAAACCTCAAAATACGAAACTGCTTTTGAGTTTGAAGATTAATTCGAACGGAAAAAACAAAGCCACCAGAAGTTATTATTGGTGGCTTTGTTTTTTACTAAATAGTATTGAGTCCGCTCCGAAAAGTCATCCGATGAATCAATTATTAAAATCGGAGATTATATTTAACTGGTAATCTGCTAATTAGAAATTCATCGGATGACTAATTTGGGGTTTTTTAGCTTTTCGGAGTGGATTCAGTATTTCATTTTGTAATGCTCAGCATCCGGATTGCGGTAAAAATAGTTGGGGATTACGGAGCAGTGAACCTATTAACCGATAAGAACCTTGCCGACGATTGATGCACTATGCAAACCAATAAACCCCGTATGTTTTATGAGCTAAAT
>DYQV01000561.1 GCA_020719105.1 Rikenella microfusus | reverse complement strand
AAATTGATACGAAAGTGCTGTAAATCCGGCAACTACGGCTACCATTTTTCGTTAGCAACAAGCCTAAAAAAACGCTCCGATGATAAATAGTACGAACTTGAAAATGAAAAAATACAAAATGAAAACAGAGTTATGGTGCAGCCAACCGCACATTGCAGCACATTTGCAAGCCCACACAAGCCCACGCTCAAACCAAAGGCTTGCAAAAGAGCTGCAATTTACAACGCGCATTCAAAGATTAGCTATATATGTTTAACTTAAAATTTATAAAATTATGGGAACAATTGATGTTATTAATTATTTTTTAGGTGGTTTATTCATTTTATTAGGTTTCTTGATTAATAAAAATCCAAATCTGATAGCAGGATATAACACAATGTCAAAGGATGAGAAAGCAAATTTAGCATAGCGATCTCGCCGCAGACAATCTGTGAATAATTGGGGCGAATAATCACAAAAATTGTAATCTGTGGCGGAGTTACTTTAATTCCCCATTTTTATATGCTGATTCGCCGGTTCTTTAAAATACAATTCAGTAAAATCGAAATACCCAAGTGAATTCAAGTTTAATCCTTGCACATTGGAGCGAACGAAGCTGATATTAATTAGGTTGTTAGTGTCTGTTGTTTGTTTCATAATAAAATAAGGAGGATCGCTTTGAAACCGGTCAATGTGCTTATCTAAAAAAGAACTTACATATTCCTCGTTTACATTGAGCACCACGTCAAGCAGACCCATTTCAAAAAGCTGCAATTCTTTGGGTGGCGAAGTAATAAATGAAACAATGATGGTATCAATAAAAGGAAGTTTTTCCTTTTGACGATTCATTCCAAAATATGAGGGATTTGCAATCATAGTAATGGCATGCCCTTTGATTTCGGCATATTTAAAAGAATATGCGCCGGAACCAACCAAGTTTTTATATCCATAAGCAACAAATGATTCTTTGGCAAAAACTAAACTGTTGGTGCCCGCTAAAAAGTGTAAAAACAGATCATCTGCTTTGGTTAACTTAAATTCAACTACTGAATCGTTAACAACTTGTATTCCGGAAAAAGTAATGTTCTTATCAAAAATTTGCAAATTGGATAAAACTTCGGCTCCAACTATGTTTATTATTTGATTTGAAAATTCATGCTGACTTAACAGGTGAAGTTGGCATATTTTTTCAATGCTATACTTAATATCAGAGGCTACTATTTTCCTTCCTTTACCATTTTTGAAACAGGGGTCATCCTGAAAAAAGGCATTAGGTTGCAATGTAAAACGATAGGTTAGGCCATTGTCAATTATCTTCCAATTCTTTGCCAGCGAAGGTTCAATGTCAAAGGTCCGGGTGTTATATTTAACCAAGCCGGAATAAACTTGTAAAATGATGATATGTTCGCTTGATTTTAATACTTGTCCCGGGAAAATTATATCCGGAACATCATTGGTGTTAATTCGTAAGGTTCCTCCATACTTTTCCCCTCTTTTATTTGTTTCATGGCAACCAGAAAGGCTCGCTAAAGAGGTAATGAAGCCAAGAAAAAAAACAATGGATGTTAATCGAGTCATAATTAAACAGGGATTATTATTTGCTGTGAATTCAAGGTTTTAATGCTTGGTAATTATGTGTTAACACTTTAAAACACGTTACTAAGATAATAAACTATAGGTCAAAAAAAAATAAAAATAAAAATAGAATAACCTCATATCCTCAACTAATGGGTTAAAATTTAAATACTCAGCCGCTTAGTCGGGGCGCAACTTCACCAAAATTGTACCGGTATATACCAACCGAAGCCGAAAATCAAGCATAATCGCACTCCGACTTGCGGAATTAAGGTCTAACCCGGATTATTAATGAATAATCCTGACGATTAAGCTACACCTCAATATTGGGAGAAAAAATAATCCC
>DYQV01000560.1 GCA_020719105.1 Rikenella microfusus | reverse complement strand
ATAAAATATTATAGTAACAAATTAGACCATATAACAATTAAAGATAGTTAATTATAAAATGTTCAACCAAAGTAAATCAACCTCAAAAAACCCATGGTTTTGGGTACCCTCGCTCTATTTTGCTGAAGGGATTCCTTATGTATTAGTAATGACCCTTTCAGTAATTTTTTATAAGCGGATGGGTATTTCAAATACCGATATTGCCTTATATACAAGCTGGTTGTACTTACCATGGGTAATAAAACCTCTTTGGAGTCCTATCGTCGATATTTTTAAAACCAAACGCTGGTGGATTATTCTCATGCAATTAATGATTGGCGTTGGATTGGCAGGAGTTGCCTTTACCATTCCTACTTCAAAATTTATGCAATATACTTTGGCATTTCTCTGGCTATTAGCCTTTAGTTCCGCTACCCACGATATTGCAGCCGATGGCTTTTACATGTTGGGTTTGTCGAAACACAAACAGGCCTATTATATTGGAATCCGCAGCACTTTTTACCGTCTGGCTATGCTTATGGGGCAAGGTGTTTTAGTGATTTTGGCAGGTCACTTTGAGGCAAAAACCGGATTACCACCCGTGGAACTATCGGTAAATTCCATTTCAGGTACCGATAGCACCGTTTTTAATCCAATCGTAACGGATTCATTGACGGTCAACACCTCCCTATATTTTATTTCGCCCAAAGAATTAAACATTGGGATGCAAAAAATGGACAAGGGTCAGGCAAAGGTACTTCTTGACTCAGTAGATGCCTGGAATTCATTTCACGGATTTTACTATTTGGAAGACATTCAGAAAAAGGAATTGAACAATACAAGTTGGTGGCATCAATTTGTGTCAGCACCCTTACAAAATGGGTTAAAAAAGGTATTTAATTCTTCTGAATCCGAATCCATTTCACAAACTACAGGTAATATGGGGTTTGCCTATTTTTATTTAAGCAAACAGCCAGAACCAAACGAAACCGTTGTATTGAACATCAGCCATTTAAAAGGAAACAAAAGCATTGCTTTGGCAAAAAGTTACCGGTTTGAATTTAATGATAGCAACTGGAACATTCCGGCATTTGTGGCTTTTCAACTCGATGCCAAATTAAATAAACCGGTAACAGCTACTTTTTCGGCACTATCGGGCAACATTACCTTTGCCTGGACAATTGTATTTGCATTTATTGCTATAATTTTTGTCGGCTTTTTTGCCTATCACTATTTAATATTGCCCTACCCAACCGATGATATGGCTGTGGTAAGTTCACAGGGAAATGTGATGAAAGATTTTCTTGGCACATTTGTGGAATTTTTCAAAAAGAAAGAAATTGGAGTTACCCTCACTTTTTTGCTTGTTTACAGGTTACCCGAATCTCAATTGTTAAAATTGGCTTCGCCATTCCTACTCGATTCCAATGAGTTGGGCGGATTGGGTCTGTCAACCGGCGATGTGGGACTTGTTTACGGAACCGTTGGTATTATTGCACTTTCCTTGGGAGGAATCTTTGGAGGCCTTGCCGCAGCAAAAAAAGGACTCAAATTTTGGTTATGGCCCATGGTGCTAATTATGCACTTGCCAATAATAACCTTCGTGTATCTTTCGCATGTCATGCCTACTTCGCTCTGGGTTATAGGAGGCGCAGTGGCAGTAGAGCAATTCGGGTATGGTTTTGGCTTTACAGCGTATATGCTTTACATGATATATATCTCGGATGGAAAACACAAAACCGCCCATTTTGCAATCACTACCGGTTTTATGGCTCTTGGAATGATGTTACCGGGAATGATGAGCGGTTGGTTGCAAGATATCATCGGATATCAAAACTTCTTTACCTGGGTTTTGATATGCGCTATTCCAAGCTTTATCATCATTCCATTCCTGAAAATTGACCCTTCGTTTGGAAAAAAGTTAA
>DYQV01000559.1 GCA_020719105.1 Rikenella microfusus | reverse complement strand
AATTTTGAGGAATAGCTTAATCGTCAGGATTATTCATGAATAATCCGGGTTAATTTCGAATAGCTCATTCCTATCCCAGTTAAACCAGCAGTTTAAAGCAATCTGGCGAACCAAATCCCAATAAATATTGCTGTTTATTCCGTAAATAATTTCCAATTGCTTCACTTCCTTTTCCAGCTTTTTCCGGTATTCCTCTTTCAGCGAGAATTCAATTTGCTGACCTAAGTATTCAAAAATAACTTTCGGTTGTGCCTCCACATCTGGCAAAACCGTTAACAATCCGTGACCTACAGTTGCACCGGTTGAAACCTGTAACCCATCGTTCATACAACTTATAGGAGGAAAATTGCCTGCATACGAAATTAGTTTCATTTCATCAACCCCTGCACCAAAATACTCGCGGGCACGGATTCCCATTTTTGCCCCAATTATGGCGTAAATTCCCACATGACGATGCAATTCGTTGGTAAGTACACAAATGGACCACTCTTCGTTTCCATACTTCTGAATGGTGTTATTCATGAGAGGGGCAATATCGGAAATGTAATTAGCCGTATCGACAGGGAACTTTATAAACACTTGATTTTTATTGTTTTTAATAGTTGCCAAGAAGTTAGAAATCTGTGATTCAATATGTTCTATTGAAGTGGACTTTTTTAATAAATACCCTTTTGAAGTTGTCTGAAAAAGTGAAGTATCCATCAGTAAAACTAGTGCAAGTTCATCGTAACATTTCATTGCATAATGAAAATCCTGATTAATTAAGCTTCGTTTAAAAAAAAGGGAATAACTGTCTAAAATAGTGTCTAACCCAGTGAGCCAGCTTGTTTCGTAAATTAACTTTTCATTATCAATCGCAATTAATTTCAGAGGAACTGTTTTTACAATCAATCGTTGATAGGCTTCGGGTGAAAGGGAATAATTCCATGAATCTTCAAGTCTGATATCCGTTGTCCAGATTACCTGTTTAAGGCGTATTGCAAATTCAGGATGTTCTCCTAAATAGCTATCTAAAGTTGATAAACCAGCCAAGTTGATGAAAGTGATTTTTTCAGAAGAGTACTTTTGGATTCTTTCAAGCACATTGGTAAAAGGAACTTCGTCCAAATGGGGATAAAGCGAATCAGTCCAGTGAAAATCCATGGCTTTTTTAAACGGTTTTTCGTTAACCGGAAGTTTATTAATTCCTACTAAAATCCCTTGCTTATTAAGTTCCTGTAACAAGCTTTTTACCTTCTGGTATCCTACTTCCGCTGAGTTAGCCCCATTGGAAACAGTAATTGCCATAACGCGCACTTCGGGCATCGAAAGCAACAGCGTGAGGGCACGCATATCATCCAAACCGGCATCGGTATCAACTACCACAAAATAGTTTGGCTTCCATGGGTGCGATTGGGCTGTTGAAAATAGGATAAAACAAAATAAACTGATAAAAAAGCTTTTCATAATTTAAAGAATTATCGATTTATCGAGCAAAGATGCAGCAATTTAAAAAGTATTACAAGTTCCATGGGTTTTGATTGGGATGAGTGGTTCCATTCGATGATAATCCTTGATTCCGCAAGTGAGGGTGTGACTTTTTAATTATCAGCGACTTAACTAATTTATAAAGAGGTATTAAAATGAGTAGTTACGCCCTCACTCTCAATTAATTAGCAGTTTTCCTGTGGATTTAAGAATAATAACCCGCTTTATTCATACCTGAGCACAGCGAAAGGTGTGAATGTGCGATGGGCATTGGGTTGCAAAGCGGGAAACCCCGATTTAGCTACACCCAAAATTGGGAGTTTTTATTTTCCCAATATTGAGGTGTAGCTTAATCGTCAGGATTATTAATGAATAATCCGGGATAAGTAAAATCGGATAGCAATAAAAACTTTATACCTTTGTTGAATACATCAATA
>DYQV01000558.1 GCA_020719105.1 Rikenella microfusus | reverse complement strand
CAATTTTGAGGTGTAGCTTAATCGTCAGGATTATTCTTGAATAATCCGGGTTAAAGCGAAGGGTAAGTTGACAAATTCAATTTTTTCGACATCATGTTTTAAAATAGTTGCTATTCGTCTTGCAATTGAGGCTTTTCATAAAATCATTTAATTATTTCCTAAAACAATTATTAGCAGTGGTGATGTTTTGCTTATTTTTAACTAATAAATGTTTAAATTTGAAAAATAAGTATTAAATTACTGGATTTCCGGTATTTTATTTCTTAAATGCAGCTCTTAAATTTGTATAAAAAAGTCTTATTTTATTTTAATAGGAAGAATAACAAACTTTTAAAAAAAACAAAAAACATTTGTTTATATGTTCTCACTAATATATTGATTACTAATAATTACAGCGTTAAACATTTTTTGTGCTTCAGTGTTATACTAGTCAACCAAAAAAGTTAAATCTAATACGTTAACACCATGAAAAAAATTACCACTCACCTGCAAAAATTAGCGGTTTATACCAAAACTTTGGTTTTGATTGCTTTGGTTATTGTTTTTTCCATTACGGCAAATGGGCAATTGAAAATGGATATCGATTCCTTTCCCGATGTAGTCATTTATTATCCTTTTCAGGGCGACAGCTTTGACTGGTCTGGAAATGCCAATAATTTGAATGGTATTAATGTTTTACCCTCCAATGGTAAATTTGCCCATGCAAGCAGTGCCTATTATTTTAACGACACTTCCTCTTATTTGACTTCGTTTGGGGGTACCAATTGGGAAACAACGGGTGAGTTTACCATTAATATGTGGATAAACAACCACGATACCAACCAATCTTTCACCAGCACACTTTATATGCAAGGCGATACCGTGGAGGATTATTTGTTTCGGATTGAGGATAAACATTTGACATTCAATAATTATAAGTCAGAAATAAATAAACGATGGATAAGCAATGAGTCAATAAATGCAAACCAATGGACCATGGTTACAGCAGTGATAAAAAAAGATACTGCCTTGCATGTAAAATTGTTTATCAACGGTGTGGAAAGTGTAGTTGTCAATGACACAACCTATTCCTACATGACTCAGTTTATCCCATTGTATCATGCCGTTGGGGCGCTTCATCCTTATGGAGACGATGATTTTCTGGGAGTGATTGATGATATTAAAGTGTTTGATACGCAATTAACTTCGCTACAGGTACTCGATCTCTATAATTATGAACGCCTCCCCGCAAGGAATGTTTTGTTTCAGGTGGATATGAGGTATCAGTCCATTGTTAAAAATTTTATCCCCGGCTTGGATCAAATAGATATTCCTGCCAGTTTTAATGGGTATTCAGCATCAAATATATTAACCGATTCGGATAATGATTCAATTTATACAACTAGGGTTCTAAACCTTACTATCGGTATGGGGTTGGATTATAAATACAGGATAAATACGGATTCGGCAAAAACAGAAACTTCTATCCGTATTTTTATTCCGGACGACCGCATCAATTCAACGCCAGTTGATTTATTTAATAATGAAACTTACACGAATAATATCGCGGTATTATCCATCGATGCTCCCACAAGCAATGTAACCAGTGCGTTTCATCCCGTTATAGCCTATATTAAAAACATGGGTTTAAATGCTATTGACTCTTTTAGTATGAGTTTTAAGATTGACACGTTAAACACTGTGGTGGAAGGGACTAATACTTATTTAAGCCCAGGAATTAGCTACAGTTACACGTTTAGTTCTCCTGGCGATTTTTCAACTGTTGGAACTCATCAACTTACCGTTACCGCCAATTTGCCTGAAGATGAAAATCCAGCCGACAACTACATTACAAAAGAGGTTGTCAGCGATAACCTTACCGGGATAACCTTTATGGTTGACATGCGCTATCAACTAGTGATGGGCAAC
>DYQV01000003.1:23975-29277 GCA_020719105.1 Rikenella microfusus | reverse complement strand
CCCATTTCCCCACCTTCTCATTTTCCCATTTTCCCCATTTCCATCTTCCCATCTTTCTACCCTAGCCCTTGTAACCCTGCTACCCCCGAAGCAAGTTCGGGGCAGGCTCTACAATCTTCCACTAATTATAGACCCGGATGGTATTGTTACTAAAAGCCACGTTATACTCTTTTAACGAATACTTCGCTAAACCGGCTGTTGGGCTGCCAAAAATCAAATCGTAGGTTGAGCCGCAGCAGGAACAGGTTGATGAATTAATTTGGTTTGCATTGGGCCGAACCCAGCAACTGGCTTTAACTTCATGGGTACAGGTGCAATCAAAGGCTTTGTATTCATTGTTTCCTGTATTTACAATTAAAATCCCATTTTCAAGATAGCCTTCACCTTCAACCACATAGGTTCCAAATACATCGAGCAAATCAGCATATTCCGGATCATAAATATATATGGGTTCTACATAAATTGGAATATCCGGAATTGGGTTTTTATTGTCCTTATCGCACGAAATGGTAATTGTGAACGAAACAATTGATAATAAAGAAAATCTTACTAATTTTGAAATTCGTTGCATGGTTGTATTTTGATGTAATTATAACAATTTTGAAAAAAGTAATCTACTTATTTATATGTTTTTTTATTGTTTCCATAGCCTATTCACAAAACCACTATTCCATCGATGTAAATTCTTCCATCGAACGGAGCGTTTCGTTGAGGTTTTTTATAGCCCAAACGGCGGAATCGTTTAAAACGAATCGAGCCGTTAGAATAAAAAAAAGAATCTCAACCAAAGAATCTGCTAAAATAAGAAAACATATTTACCGGATACAAACGAGAGAAACAAAGAAACGAATGCATCAATCAGTTAAAAAAGCCGATTGTTTTAATTCGGGAAAAATACCAATTTATGTTAAACTTAATAAAATGTTGAAAAATGGATGATTTAGTACAAGTGCTACTTTTCGTTTTGACCTTGGTAATATTCATTTTTTCGGCATTACGAAAACAGAAAAAAAAACCGACTGCCAGCGTTTCTCCTGCTGATAATCTTTTGGAATCACTCTTTGGAATTCCACAACCCAACCCGGTATATACATCTATTGATGAGGAAGCAATTGAGAAGCGCTATACCGAAGTTGAGATAAAGCCGGTAACACCAACATTACCCGATGAAGGTATCGTAGCTATCACCAATAAACCAGAGGTTTCCAGTCTTATTTATGAGGAGGAGGAAGAAACCTATCAACCCATTGATTTACGGGCAGCCATTATTTATAATGAGATTCTAACACGCAAAAATTTTTAAACGGCTTTAAAGCATACTTTTTTTTGAAAGCCGTTGCTTGTTTTTATTCCATTAGAATCTATATATTTACCGATTCAAGAAAAATGACAAATACTTATTTTTAAATATAAATTCGGCGATTATGATAAGAAAAATACTATTTATTCTTTTCGTATTGTTTGCATCCGGGGGGCTGTATGCACAATCAGGAGCCATTAAAGGAAAAGTGCTTGACGGTGAAACCGGCGAAGCAATTCCGTTTGCTAACGTTATTGTGGAGCTCAATGGCAATATGATGGGTGGCGGTGTATCTGACTTTGACGGTAATTATACCATAAAACCCCTTGCTGCTGGCTCCTATACGGTTAAAGCTTCTTACGTGGGTTATAATTCGTTGCAAATTAACGATGTAATAGTAAATAACGATAAAATCCGATTTCTGGATATAAGCATGAATGCTTCAACGCAAGCCATTGAACAGATTGACGTGATTGCCTATACGGTTCCACTTATCGATAAGGACAACACTCAAACAGGGGGAACTGTAACCTCCGAAGAAATCTCGAAGATGGCCGGACGTTCCGCTGAATCGGTTGCATCAACCGTGGGTGGTGTATATCAGGAAGACGGAGAAGTAAAAAGTGTTCGGGGTTCACGCGAAGATGCCACCGTGTATTACATTGATGGGGTAAAAATGAGAGGTTCAAGCAACCTGCCAAAAGCCTCCATTGCTGAAGTTTCGGTAATTACCGGAGGTACTCCGGCCCGTTACGGTGATGTTACCGGTGGGGTTATCAATATTGTTACCAAAGGAGCCTCACGTACGTTTTTTGGTGGATTGGAAATGAGCACATCAAAGTTCCTCGATGATTACAACAGCAATATTATTGGTGCTAATCTTTCAGGGCCAATTCTTACCCGAACCATAGTAAATCCTGATAATGCAGCCGATGTGCGCAAAGAACCCTTGGTAGGATTCTTTATAGCCGGTGAGTACCAATTTACTCAAGACCCACGTCCCAGCTCCGTTGGATTTTGGAAAGTTAAGGATGATATTTTGGATAGCATTTCACGCACTCCTTTGGAGAGGGACAATGGAGCAGTTAAACCGACCGCTTCATATTTAACAGCCAACGATTTTGAAAATGTAAAAGTACGGGAAAATGTTGCCTACCAACAAGCGGTTTTAAGTGGAAAAATTGACATCCAACCCATGAAAAATCTGGTGATTACGTTGGGTGGAACCTTTCAATCGGATAATGGCAATTACCTACCGGAAAATTCCAAAGGTTCAATTATTGGAAATGCCTCCTCCAACAATCCATATACCGGTCTATTAAATTATAACAACAACCGAAACATTACCACCTCAACCTATCGGTTGTATGGTAAATTAACCCACAATTTAAGCTCCGCTGATCAGGATGATAAAGAGAATACTTCCATCATTAAAAATGCTTATTACAGCATAATGGCCGACTATTCAAAGTATCAGGATAATACGTGGGACGAAAGGCATAAAGACAATTTATTTAACTACGGATATGTAGGGAAATTTAACACTTACCAAACTCCTACCTATGCTTATGGGTATGACACCACGCTGCAGAAGTTAGGATATTTAATGAATGCGATACAAGATACTTTGGTCACCTTTGAATCAAGCGATGTGAATCCTGAATTATCAAGGTTTACCGAAATGTATTACGACTTTTATGGAAACCCCAAAAATCAATCGGAAATTTTAGGTGGGGGTGGACTACTCAATAGTTATACTCCCGACCCTATTAATGCCTTGGCTACTGTACCGGGTGTACCTTATGGTCGCTATAGTAAGACCGACAACGAACAATTCCGCATCAGTGCCCAAGGTGCAGCAGATTTGAATAACCATGAAGTATCTGTTGGGTTTGAATTTGAAAAACGTACCGACCGATATTTTAATTCAGCACCTAGGAATTTATGGCTCCTGGCAAGACAAAATATGAACAGTCACATTCAGGAACTCGATTTTGCCAATCCTATTGCCGGAACTATTGAAGGTACCGATATTTACAACGACACCATTACCTACAATCGCCTGTGGAATGGCGCCGCACAGTCGCTGTTCGATTTCAAATTCCGCGATAGCAAAGGAATGGAAACAACAGGAACCAATTGGGTTGATATTGACAGCTACAACCCATCTGAGTTGAGCATTGAATATTTTAGTCCCGATGAATTATTCAACAATTCATCCTCATTAGTTGCCTATTCCGGTTTTGATGCTTATGGGAACAAAACATCCGGCTCCTCTTCGTTTGATGATTTCTTCACCCAAACAACTACCTACAGGGATAAAAACAACCGTGAAATTAGTTATTTTAGCCGTGAGATAGCTCCTTTTGAACCTATTTATTGGGCCGGTTACATACAAGACAAATTTGCCTTTAACGACTTGGTTTTCAATGTGGGAATTCGTGTGGATGGCTACGATGCCAACCAAAAAGTTCAAACCGACCCATACCTGACATTTACTTCGTATAAAGTAAAAGACAACTTTGGATTAATAGCGAATACCGATGTTCCGGCCAATATTAATCAGGAAGCGACCGTATATGTTGATAACAGTGCCGACCCAAATAAAATTGTGGGTTACCGGTATGAAAGCCAATGGTACGATGTTAACGGTTCCGAGGTGAGCGATTTTAGGACGTTGTATGCATCCGGACAAGCAGAGCCTTACCGCACAGCACCCAATGATCAAATAGGGGGAAATTCCTTTCTAAAAGCTTTTAAGGATTACGACCCGGATATTAATGTGTTGCCGAGGATTTCCTTCTCGTTCCCCATTTCGGACGAAGCCTTGTTTTTTGCTCATTACGACTGGCTGGCAAAACGCCCGAGCTCCTTTCAAAGCAGGCTAAACCCGATTGACTTATTATATATCAATCAATTAGCCTCCAACGAATTTGTAAATCCGAACTTAAAATCGGAGAAAACCATTGACTACGAATTTGGGTTTCAACAAAAGTTAAACAACAAATCGAGCCTTAAAATGTCGGCTTTTTACCGCGAACAACGCGATATGGTTCAGTTGATTTATTTAACCGGGGCTTATCCAATCAATATGAAAACCTACGGAAATATCGATTTTGGAACTATTAAAGGGTTTACCATGGCTTACGATTTGCGCCGTACCTCCAACATTCAGGTAAAAGTGAGTTATACCTTACAGTTTGCCAACGCTACCGGTTCCGATGCCAATACCGCCCGAAGCCTTATAAATGCAGGTCAAGCCAATTTGAGGGCAACCTTACCTACCGATTTTGATCAACGCCATGCTTTCTCTGTTTTAGCCGATTATCGTTTTGGTTCAGGTAAGAATTACAACGGTCCCAAATGGTTTGGAACGGATTTATTGGCCGATGCCGGGGTTAACTTTACCATCAATTCCGGATCGGGTACTCCATACACTCCAAGAGACGTAGAGACCGGAACCACCGTAGGAAGCATCAATAAATCCACCATGCCTTGGCGTACTACTATTGATATGAAAATAGATAAAAGTTTCACACTCAGCTTTGGTGAAGGGGAAAACAGCCGACAGGCCGATTTAAACTTTTACCTCGATGTAAGCAATTTATTGAATGCACAAAATGTAATGGGGGTTTATGCCACCACAGGAAATCCCGATGATGATGCGGTATTGACTTCAACCGGTGGGCAATCAAATATAAGCAGGGCCAACAGCCAACAATCCTATATCGATTATTATACCATGATGCTGGACAACCCGGCAAACTATAATTTACCTCGTCAGATACGGTTGGGTGTACTTTTTAGTTTTTAATTAATGATTTAACCAAGATATACAATGAAAAAGATTCTATACCTATTAATTCTGCTGTTTGTTACGGCCATTGGAACCACCTCCACAGGCCGTGATTTTAAGGATTTTAAAACTCAAAAGTCAACCCAAACCATAACCGCAGGTTGCTTGCCGGCTTCCGCTGAGGCTAACCTTGATTTGAACAACGT
>DYQV01000003.1:0-23875 GCA_020719105.1 Rikenella microfusus | reverse complement strand
TATTGGCCCGGTCCACTCATCAGCACTGGAGAGGGTATTGCCAGCGTTTCGCCCGAGGTTTGTGTAAAATATGATAAACACTACAAAATAACCCGGCAGCAAGTGGAAGAATTTATTGCATACAATAATGCTGATGCGGTTACAAAAGCAAGTAGCTTTAGTGGATACACGGTTCCGACCATTATAAGCAATTGGCCAGCCCACGGTCCTATTGAATACGGTGCTTATGATTATTACTTAGCCCCATTTCACGATGCCGATGGGGATGGTGAATACAATCCGGCCAATGGCGACTATCCCAACTTTATAATTGAAAAAACCTCAAATTGCAATTACCAACCGGAACGTCGGGCTGAAAATTTGGGCAATACCAGTCAAAAGCTTTTTGGCGATGAAACCGTATGGTGGGTTTATAACGATAAAGGAAATGTTCACACCACAACCATTGGTGCTGCAGCTATTGGAATGGAATTCAGGGCTCAGGGGTTTGCTTTTTCAACCAATGATGAATTGAACAACATGAGTTTTTATAACTACCAGATAATCAACCGTTCAACCTATTCTCTTACCGATGCTTATTTTGGTGTTTGGAACGACCCCGATTTAGGATTGGCCAGTGATGATAAAGCCGGTTGTGATGTAGTACGTGGATTGGGTTATGTGTATAATGGTGATGATGTTGACGGTGCTGGAGAAACTTGGGCTTATGGACCAAATCCTCCAGCCATTGGGTTCGACTTTTTTGAAGGACCCTATCAGGATCCCGATGGACAAGATAACCTGAATTCATGGAAAGATTATGAAAAAACCGTGCTCGATTGCGAAAATGGGTATGTATTTAATAGCGAAAAATCAGGTAATAATATATTGGTCGGCCCCGGTGATATAAATAATGGAAATATCAATGGTTTAAATTTTGGTGATAGCGTAATGGACAATGAACGTTGGGGAATGCGCCGCTTTATTTACTATGTAATCGGACCCGGTGATCCCACCAACGCCCTTCATTATTACCAATACTTAAAAGGATATTGGAAAGATGGTACCCGCATGACCTATGGTGGAAATGGAAAAGGAGGCACTCAAAGTGCTGATTTTCTT
The DNA here is from genome assembly GCA_020719105.1 of Rikenella microfusus. Lineage (GTDB taxonomy): Bacteria > Bacteroidota > Bacteroidia > Bacteroidales > SZUA-534 > GWE2-40-63. The sequence continues at coordinate 22,774 of DYQV01000003.1, read as the reverse complement.
TATCCCGATAATACGGATGTATGCGGTTGGGGAACACAAGGAATACCTCAAGCCCCATGGAGCGCCAAGGAAGATGTTGTATATGATGACATGCGGATTGTGCAGTCAGCGGGTCCATTTGTTCTAGAACCGGGTGCTGTAAATGACATCACCGTTGGAGTTGTTTGGGCCAGGGCAAATTCTACCGCATGGGCATCGGTTGAAGAAGTACGCAAAGCAGATATTAAAGCACAACGACTCTTCGAAAATTGTTTTCAATTGATTGATGGTCCATCAGCTCCCGACTATTCCATTATTGAATTAAATGGCAAACTTATTTTTCACCTTTCAAACAGTGTAAGTTCCAATAATTATCTGGAAACATACAAAGAACAAGATCCATTTATCGATCCAGCGGTAATTGGTGAAGGCCGCTATTTCAACTTTCAAGGGTACCAGGTATATCAATTGAAAGATAAGACGGTAACTATGGGTGAAATATTAGACGAAAATAAAGCCCGTCAGGTTTTCCAATGCGACATTCGTGATGGTGTTTCTCAACTGGTGAATTTTGTTTGGGATGCCGATTTGAATGCAGCCCGTCCATATTCCATGGTTAAAGGCAGTGATACGGGAATTTCTCATACTTTTGAGTTGACTGACGATGCTTTTGGAACAGGAAAAGATAAACAACTGGTTAATTACAAAGAGTACTATTATGTGGCAGTTGCTTATGCTTATAATAATTTCGACCCATACAATCAGGTGGATGAAGGTGCCTTAGGGAATCAAACCAAACCTTATTTGGCCGGTCGTAAAAATTTGAGTATCAAAACAGCCATTCCTCATTCTGTGGATGCTATGGATGGTGGAACCATTGTAAACAGCGAGTATGGCGATGTACCTTCCATTATCATGATTGAAGGAAGAGGTAACGGCAGCAATGAATTGGAGTTAACCGATGAAACAGTCGAGAATATATTATCGAAAACGGAATACCCCTTTAAAGCTGACAAGCTTAGTTATAAAGAGAACCATGGTCCAATTCAGGTAAAGGTAATTGATCCGTTAAATGTTTTAGATGCCGATTTTACCTTGAATTTTCTTAAAGATTCCGTTCATATTAAACCCAACTACTATAACAATTCAGATAATTCGAATGTAATTGGCTCAACCGGAAGGATTTATGATACCAAATTTGAGCTGTTGTGGGAACAGGAAGGGGAACAAAAAAGGATAGTATCCAGTTCCTGGATTAGTTATTCCGATGAAATGTTGCTGCCTGAGTTAGGTATCTCCATCCAGATAGAACAGATTGATTTCCCTTTTAAAGATGATGCTACCAGTGCTTTGAATCCCGAAAAAGAGAATATCAACAATGGATTCATTAACGCAACGTTAAGTTTTAAGAATTCCAATGACCCGGGGTGGTTAAGTTTTATTGCTGATTTAGATGGCAAAACTGCGTTCAATTGGATCAGAAGTGGTAAGCAAACCGCTACAGATGGAGATGTATTAGACTGGAGCGATGTGGAAGGTAAGGATCCTGAGCAAGTATATGAAAAAGTATTGAATGGAACATGGGCTCCCTATGCATTAGCTTCAAATATTATATATGGTCCACAAAACATTGGGGCTAAACTGGAATTAAAGACTTCGGATAAGCAAAGGTTACCCAGTGTTGATATCGTAATTACAAAAAACAAAGCCCTTTGGACCCGTTGCCCGGTTGCTGAATTGGCTGAAAACGATGCCAACGGCACTTCCAATAGTTTGTCAGAAGGGGGTGCCCTGCGTTTTAGGTTACGGGCGGCTCCTTCAAAAAACAAAGAAGGTGTTTCAGCAGCTAATGATGCTTTGAACGATACCCTTAACCCCGATGCTCCCAACTATATTGGGGCTACCGGAATGAGCTGGTTTCCCGGTTATGCAATTGACCTTGAGACAGGAGAGCGTTTGAATATTGTATTTGGCGAAGATAGCTGGTTGGTAGGTGAAAACGGTAACGATATGTTATGGAATCCAACCGCAAATATAGGTGATGTCATTTTCAATTTATCGGGTGGAAGTTCAGGAAACCCATATTTTGGTGGCAAACACTATATTTATATATTCGGGCATAATGAGTTTGGAACCTTTCCAATGCCTGCCTATGACGAAGGATTGACTATTTACAATGCCTTGAATCCAAATTTACCCGAAGCTACTATTAAACAAAATTCCAAAAAAGTTTGGGCACATCCGGCATGGGTTTCCATTCCAATGGTTACCCCGGGAGATGAATTTCTTGAATATGCCACCATGCCCGATAATGAGTTGACTATTAAATTACGTATTGCAAATCCTTATTTTATTGATATTAAAGGAGCCGTTAATGCGGATACAGCAAATTATAACTATCCGGCATTTACTTTCAGCACCAGTGCATTAAAAGTAATAACCAATGATGCTCCACAAGGAGAGAATGCCTTAGAAAAAATCAATATCGTTCCCAATCCCTATTATGGATACTCGGAATATGAAACCACTCAGTTAGATAATTATGTAAAAATTACGAATCTTCCCGAAAGGTGTATCGTTTCCATCTATTCTGTGAATGGAAACCTAATCCGAAGGTTCGACAAAGACAATACGGATTCATATATTACGTGGGACTTGAAAAATCAATTTGATGTATCCATTGCCAGTGGAATGTATATCATTCATATTAATTCACCGGAACTGGGAGAGAAGGTAGTTAAGTGGTTTGGTTCTTTACGACCTATCGATTTAAATTCATTCTAGTTTTTATATAAAAGGAATATAGACATAAACAGAAAGATATGAGAAAGTATATAAAAAACTTAACTAGCTTAGCCTTAATCACATTGTCCATTTCAATAGTCACTTTTGGGGGCAATGAACAGCGGATTGGTCAAGCTGGTGCAGCCCAGTTACTCATAAATCCATGGGCACAGTCTTCAGGTTTAGGAGATGCAAGTGTTGCTAATATTTCCGGATTCGAAGGCGTTTTTGGAAATATTGCCGGAACAGCCCGATTAAATAAAACGGAATTACTATTTGTAAATACCAACTGGCTGAAAGGAACCGATATTAAATTGAACTCATTCGGTATTTCACAAAAAATAGGGGATGTAGGAGTTATTAGTTTGTCAGTAATGACAATGGATTGGGGCGAAATTATTAAAACCACGGTTTCAAAACCCGACGGTGATGGTTCCACCTATCGACCTAACCTTACCAATATTGGTGTTTCGTATGCTAAAGAATTTTCAAACAGTATATACGGAGGAATAACCGTAAAAGTTATCAGTGAGCAACTTTCGAATTTAAGTGCAACCGGTGTAGCTTTTGATGCCGGCATTCAATACATTACCGGGAGCCGGGAACAAATTAAGTTTGGAGTTACCATGAAAAATGTGGGCCCAACCATGAAAGTTACCGGTGATGGAATGGCTGTTAGGGCTAATTATGCAGGAGGACCTATTGAGACTATGGAAATGCGATCTGCTGAATACGAAATGCCGTCACTCATTAAATTAGGTGTTGCGTATGATTTTGATTTAGGTGACCTACACGCCCTCACACTAATGGGAGCCTTTACTGAGAATTCGTTCTCAAAAAACCAGTTCCACGGTGGATTGGAATATGGTTTTCATAAAATTCTATTCCTTCGCGGAGGGTATGTTTATGAAGATGGCATTAATAGTGATATCGACCGGACTACAGCATTAACTGGATTAACCGCCGGTTTTAGTTTAGCAATACCAATTAAAAAAGGGGAGGATAGGGCATTTGCAATTGACTATTCATACCGCGATACGGATCCTTTCAATGGAATTCATAGCATAGGTGTAAGAATTAGTCTATAAAAATATTTTTATTATATTTGTAACTCATTGTAAAGAGTCCCATGTTTACATGGGATTCTTTTTTCTTTGGGTTTTGTGTAAAACCCGGATTTCTGAGAATGAAATATCAGAAAAAAACAGATTTCTCTTTCAACAACTTAATAGTAGCTTTTTCGAAGAATAAAGGAGGTTTATATGGGTAAACTAGCTTACATAACAAACGAGGGATTAAAAAAGTTAATAGCTGAGGTTGAGCACCTCAAGTCCGTTGAACGTCCCAAAATGTCGGCAGCAATTGCTGAAGCCCGCGATAAAGGTGATTTGTCAGAAAACGCGGAATATGATGCTGCTAAAGAGGCGCAAGGAATGTTGGAAATGAAAATTTCACAATTGGAAAGTACCATACTAAGTTCACGTATTATAGATGAATCAAAGCTCGACTATTCATGTGTTCAAATTCTTTCGAAGGTGAAAATTAAGAACCTGAAAACGAATGCCATCATGGAATATGCCATTGTTTCAGAAACTGAAGCCGATTTGAAAAACGGCAGAATGTCAATTAATACTCCCATTGCCATGGGTTTAATGGGAAAGAAAATTGGAGATACCGTAGAAGTAAAAGTTCCTTCAGGCCTTATGAATTTTGAGATACTAGAAATAAATCCAATTTAAGACAAACGGTTATGGCTTCCATTTTTTCAAAAGTAGCAGCAGGTGAAATTCCTAGCTATAAAATAGCGGAAAATGAGAACTATTATGCATTTCTGGATATCAATCCACTAAAAAAAGGGCATACCCTTGTAATTCCTAAACTGGAAGTGGATTACATCTTTGACTTAAATGCAGAAACTTTGGGTGGATTGCATGTATTTGCCCAAAAAATTGCCAAAGCCATTGATAAAACAATTCCATGCAAGCGAGTGGCGGTGGTAGTTTTAGGACTTGAAGTTCCTCATGCCCACATTCATTTGATTCCCATGGATTCTGAGAGCGATATTCGCTTCTCGAATCCGAAATTGAAACTCTCACCACAGGAATTTACCGAAATTGCTCAGGCAATAACCAAGAACTTATAAAACAAAAAAGGAGCCTTGCTCCTTTTTTATTTTACCCTACCCGGATTTTTATTTATAAAATCTTTCCAACTGTTGAACGATTTTCCTTCATTTTGCGGCTTGTTTTGATAAAAATGGCACAATGCTGCGGCCAAACCATCGGTGGCATCCAAATCATCAGGAATATCGGTAAAACCGAGCGTATGCTGCAGCATGCTGGCCACCTGTTCTTTGGACGCATTGCCGTTACCGGTAATCGACATCTTGATTTTACGGGGAGCATACTCAAAAATGGGAATTTCACGCGAAAGTGCTGCTGCAATAGCTACCCCTTGCGCCCTTCCCAACTTTAACATCGATTGAACGTTTTTTCCGAAAAAAGGTGCCTCAATGGCCAATTCATCGGGTTTAAAGGAATCAATCAGCCCAATGGTTCGCTCAAATATTTTTGAAAGTTTGAGGTACGTATCATCAATTTTTTTCAAATCGATAATCCCCATAGTTACTATCTTGGGCGATTTGTTAATCACCTCAATTACACCATAACCCATAAGTGCTGTACCGGGATCAATTCCCAAAATTATTCTATCGGCCATCAAAAAAAAGAGGCTGTCTAAAAATTAAAAAAAGTATAACCACAAAGGTCGCAATCCCGAGCATTCGGGATCACTAAGGACACAAAGGTTTAGTTATCTAAACATTAAACTTGGTGCACTTTGCGTATTCTTTGTTCTTTGTGGTAAAACATTCCTTTTAGACATCCTTCTATATTTATTTAATTAACTTAAAACCACAAAAATCAACTAAACAATCCGGAATACGGATTCCCTCGGGAGTTTGATTGTTTTCGAGTAAAGCGGCAACAATACGTGGTAATGCTAAGGCGCTGCCATTCAGGGTGTGAGCTAATTGGGTTTTCTTTTGCCCATCTTCTTTAAAACGTAGCTTCAACCGATTGGCTTGATACGTTTCAAAATTTGATACAGAACTTACTTCAAGCCACTTTTGCTGAGCCGCAGCATATACTTCAAAATCATAGGTAAGAGCTGATGTAAAACCCATATCCCCACCACATAATTTTATAATGCGGTAAGGCAATCCCAACTTTTGAACCAATGTTTCTACATGGTTTACCATGGTTTCAAGCATTTCATAAGACTTTTCGGGACGCTCAAGTACTACAATCTCTACTTTATCGAACTGGTGCAACCGGTTTAAACCTCTCACGTCCTTACCATACGACCCGGCTTCACGGCGGAAACAAGCACTGTATGCGGTGTTTTTAACCGGAAAATCTTTCGCATTTAAAATAACATCGCGATAAAGGTTTGTAATGGGAACCTCGGCCGTTGGAATGAGGTACAAATTATCAATAGTGGCATGATACATTTGGCCTTCTTTATCGGGAAGCTGCCCCGTGCCAAACCCGGAGGCTTCATTAACCACATAAGGGGGTTGGATCTCGGTAAAACCGGCCTTAACATTTTCATCCAAGAAGAAATTGATGAGAGCCCGTTGCAATCGGGCTCCTTTTCCTTTGTAAACTGGAAATCCGGCACCGGTAATCTTTACTCCCAACTCAAAATCAATAATATCGAAATCTTTCGCCAAGTCCCAATGTGGTTTTGCCTCTCCATGCAATACGGGTACCTTACCTCCTTCGCGTACAATTAAATTATCCTCGGCTCCTTTACCTATGGGTACTGTATTATGAGGTGTATTAGGCAAAAGAACCAAAAATTTTTGAAGGTCTTCTTCTAACTCCGACAACTTTTGGGTAAGCCCTTTTACATCCTCTTTCAATGCAGTAGTTTTATCCTTTGCGGCATCGGCTTCTTTAACTTTTCCTTCTTTATAGAGTTGACCTACTTCCTTTGAATTGGTATTTATCAGGGCCAATATATCGTCTTGTTCCTTTTGCGTACTTTTGCGCTCTTCATCCTTGATAAGTATTTTCTCAATGGTTGCTTTAGCATCGAAACGCTTAACAGCTAAGCGGTCAATGACCTCCTGAGTATTTTCCTGAATGTATTTAAGTGTTAGCATAGTTATTGGTTTTTGGTAAAAATAAAAAATCTCCTGATAACAAGTATCAGGAGATTGCGAATTTATACTAATTATTTTGGTTATGCTTCTGGAACAATAGAAACATACGATCGGTCATCTTTTTTGCGGGCAAATGCCACTTTCCCATTAATCAATGCGAACAAAGTGTGGTCTCTGCCAATGCCAACATTTTCACCTGGGTGGTGTTTGGTTCCGCGTTGACGTACGATAATATTTCCAGCAGTTGCTTCTTGCCCTCCGAAAATTTTAACTCCCAGTCGTTTACTTTCTGAATCACGACCATTTCGGGAGCTACCCATTCCTTTTTTATGTGCCATCTCTTAAAAATATTTATATTAAGCGGTAATTTTTTCAATCTCTATTTGTGTATATTGTTGACGGTGACCATTCATTACCTGATAGGTTTTTCTTCTTTTCTTTTTGAAAACAAGAGTTTTTTCACCTTTTACATGAGCTAACACGGTAGCTGATACTTTTGCTCCCTCAACAACAGGTTGTCCTACATTCACAGTTCCTTCGTTGTCAATAAGTAAAACCTTATTAAATTCAACTTTGGTTCCTTCAACGGCATCCATTAAATTAACAAAAATTTTTGCTTTTTCCTCAACCTTAAGTTGTTGTCCTCCTATTTCTACAATCGCGTACATCGGTCCTAATATTATTTGTTTTAAAACTTTCGGACTGCAAAATTAGAAAACTTTAATTGATCTACAAATATTTGCTTTACAAATTTTGTTTGAAATTAAAAAATTGGAATCATATTCAATCAATTAACCTACAACAATTATTAATTCTGTCGATCGTATTGAGCAATTATTGTTTTGATTTTTTATTGAAAAGAGGCAACGGTCCTAAAAATGAATTTCTTATTACTAAATATTGACACAATCGTTTCTAAACATAACAGATATTTATATATTTGTTACCCTTAAAAGTGGGATCATCATGGGGAGAGTAAAATTAAAAGTATTGGGTTTATCATACAGTCAAACACAGTCGGGGGCCTATGCTTTGGTGCTTGCTGAGGAGTCAGGTGATCGGAGAATTCCAATTATAATTGGAGGATTTGAAGCTCAAGCAATTGCAATTGAGTTGGAAGCATTAAAACCACCCCGCCCATTAACACATGATTTGTTTGTGAATTTTGCCATGGCTTTTAAAATTGAGCTGATTGAAGTTACCATCCATCGACTGGAAGAAGGGATTTTTTATTCCGAATTATTATGCGATAATGGGGGTTCTAGAATAAAAATTGATGCACGTACTTCGGATGCCGTGGCTTTAGCTATTCGATTTGGCAGTCCAATTTATACAACCAATGAAATTCTTGATAAAGCCGGAATTATTCTTCCGGTAGAAGACCGAATTAGAACGGATAAGTCAGAAAAACCCGAATGGCCTTCAAAAAAATATCAAAATTATTCATTAACTGAGCTTAAAGAAATGTTGCAAAAAGCAGTAGAACAGGAAAATTACGAAGAAGCTTCAAATATCAGGGATGAAATTCATAAAAGAGAAAAATAATTCATTACAAAAAGTTGCCTACTCCTTTGCGGCAAATTATAATATCTGTTAAACTTTCAAACGAATAATTATGGGTATAAAGAATCGATTAATATTGATGAGTTTTTTTCAGTTCTTTGTATGGGGCGCTTGGCTAATAACAATAGGCACCTATTGCTTTAACGCAAAAGGATGGACTGGTGCACAATTCGGTGCAATCTTTTCTACACTTGCAATATCTTCTCTATTTATGCCAGCAATTACAGGTATTATAGCTGACAAATGGATGAACGCAGAACGACTTTATGGCTTGCTTCAAATTTTCTATGGCATTGTTCTTTTCTTTGTGCCACAAGTAAATGAGCCAGATACGCTGTATTATGTCATTCTACTTGCCATGATATTCTACATGCCAACTATATCGCTTTCGAACTCAATATCATACAATATTTTAAAAACCAATAATTTTGATATTGTTAAAGTCTTCCCTCCCATTCGAGTTTGGGGAACAATCGGGTTTATAGCAGCCATGTGGATTACAAATCTTTCGGGTAGTAAAGCAAATGCTAATCAATTTATCATTGCAGCGTTTGCTGCAATTGGTCTTGGAATATATGCATTTACCCTTCCAAAGTGTCCTCCACAAAAATCGATTTCTAAAGATGCATCTCTAATAGAGATGTTTGGTCTTAAAGCCTTCAAATTATTTGGCAACGTTAAAATGGCATTGTTCTTCATTTTTGCCATGTTTCTTGGCGGTGCGCTTCAACTTACAAATATGTATGGCGATTCGTTTCTAAACGATTTTAGCCTAATACCTGAATACGCCAACTCTTTTGTAGTGAAGTACTCAACCATTATCATGTCCATATCTCAGATATCAGAAACTTTATTTATTCTTACCATACCTTTCTTCTTAAAACGTTTTGGCATTAAGAAAGTAATGCTATTTAGCATGATTGCGTGGGTACTACGTTTTGGATTATTTGCCTACGGCAATCCATCGCCAGAGTGGTTTTGGATGATTATTGTTTCATGTGTCGTTTACGGTATGGCATTCGATTTCTTCAATATTTCAGGCTCTCTATTTGTTGAGACAACCACAGACCCTTCGATAAGGTCAAGCGCACAAGGATTATTTATGATGATGACCAATGGTTTTGGTGCTTTCTTGGGTAGTAAAATTAGCGGTTTTGTTATTGACAAGTATTACACCTCAGCCAGCGGTAAAGATTGGCATGGCATTTGGCTTACATTTGCTTTGTATGCATTGATTGTTGCTATTCTGTTTGCAGTATTCTTTAAGCATAAGCACGATCCTAAGGCTATTGAAAACCACTAGTATCATAGCCTACCTCTTATTAAAATTATTAGTAATCAATAAAAAACCAAACCCGAAGAACCAACTTTGGGTTTTTTTTGTTAACTTACTTGCAAATTACACAGCTCCGATTTCTATTTTTTTGCATTAACAGATGGAGAGAAGGATTAACAGCTATATTCTTTTAATTGTATTGCTATCAAACTTGCTGGTAGCATTTACTGTGCTCCTTTTTTTGCAAAACCTTGCCAAAAAAACCATTAAAGATGAAAAAGAGCGTTTGACTTATAGAATATATAAAGAATTCGGCTACCTTGAATCAACTTTGTTACTGGTTGAAAAACAGGTTTATAAAGACTATCAGGAGCAAATAATGCAAATTGGTAACCAATTGGTGCAATCATACCCAAACCCTCAAACGGTGCCTTTAGATACGCTGAAAAAAATAGCCTATTCGTTACACATTGACCATATTTATTTAGTAACGCGTGATGGTACAACGGTAAATTCAACATCAGATGAGCAGATGAATAAGAACTTAGAAAATAGTTCACCTGATTTTAGCCGTTTTTTTGACAATTTATTCATTTCACATCAGGTAAATGCTTTTATTTTAGGATTTAGTAAAACCAATAAAAACATAAATATATATACTTATTATGTGCCTGATAATGGAAATTATGCCATAAAAACTTCCATCAGTATTCTGGACTTTTTGAAAATGGAATACCCTGAATTGCTTAGTTCTGGCAGTTTTTTCCGAATTCAGGAATTAATTCCTCACGAACGAAAAATTGTAAGGGAAATTGACATTTTCTCCTATGATGAAGAACCAACGACTTCAATTTTCAATGATAAAAAAACACTTCCGCTGGAAAGCAACCAGTTGAAAACTTTGTTGGCCAATCAGGAATTGGAAATAAAAACAAAGCTTGGGGTGCAACATTACCAATTGTTAATGTTAAATTCCAATAAATATACGGTTCCTGTAAAGCTAATCCTATATTTTGACTACAATTATGACGTGCTTTATCAGCCTTTTCAGGGCTTGTTCGTTGCCTTGCTTATTGTTATAATTATTACCCTTTTAGTAATTTCTTATATTTCGCCGATGATTTCGGAAAGGTACCTGGTGAGAAAGATTTCCATTATAAACCATAATCTGAATTCCATTCGAAAGACCGATTATAATGATTTAAAAACATTTACCGGTAACGATGAATTATCGGCTATTGTTGAAAATATAGCTATTCTAAAGGATTCAGTAATGGAAAGGGAAGAAAACTATAAGGAAGCAAAAATTCAGGCTCAGATGGCCGATAAACTCAAATCGGCTTTTTTGGCCAATATGAGCCATGAAATACGTACTCCCTTGAATGCAGTAGTAGGTTTTGCCCAATTACTCCGCGATGCCAATCCTTCGCCACAAGATGCTGAACGGTATATTGAATTGATAAATACCAATAGCTACAGGCTTTTGCAACTTATTTCCGACATCATTGACTTAAGCCAAATTCAATCGGGACAATTAAAAATTATGGCTCGTCCGGTTTGCCTGAAGGAGATGTTCTCGGAACTCTATGGTATTGCAAACAGCAAAATCTTTGGACAAAACCAACTAATCAATAACAAAACTATAACCGTTTTAGTTGAAACAGGGGAACTGGAAGCAGGCGATTGCATGATTACCGATCCTTACAGATTAAAGCAAGTGATGGAACAACTGATTGATAATGCAGTAAAATTTACCTGTAAAGGAGAGATTTGCATTGGCTACAAACTTCAAGGAGACAAAATTACATTTTATGTTACTGATACGGGAGTTGGCATTCCGCAGGAGCATTTAACCAAAGTTTTTGATCGTTTTGTTCAGGCCGAAGATCACATGACCCGTGAATATGGCGGTACGGGTCTTGGATTGGCTATTTGTCGCGAGCTGGTTGGATTAATGGGAGGTACAATTGAAGTAGAAAGTATACTGCATCAAGGAAGCACTTTCAAATTTTCACTTCCCTACCGGATAGGACAAAAAATATAATTGGTGCTACTTTTCAACCTATTAACCCGCTTTATTCATACCTGAGCACAGCGAAAGGTATGGATGTGTGCAGGAATGAGGGCTGCAAAGCGGAAAAACCCCGATTTAGCTACACCCAAAATTGGGAGTTTTTATTTTCCCAATTTTGAGGAGGAGCTTAATCGTCAGGATTATTCTTGAATAATCCGGGTTAAATAAATTCCACGTGTTTTTTAGCGATAGTTACTCCTCTGTTGGTCAAGCAACTTAATAGTTTCAATTTTCAAACTATCATAAACAGCCCGATTTGATTCGGAAATGGGTTCTACTGAAGGAGCTTCTACTTTCAACGGATCAACGGGTTCTCCGTTTTTATAAAACCTAAAATCGAGATGTGGACCGGTGGCTAATCCTGTTTTACCAACATAACCTATTAATTGTCCCTGTGTAACTCGGTCTCCATTTTTTAATCCGTTGGCAAATGCCTTTAAGTGGGAATATTGGGTTGTGTAAACACTGTTGTGTTTTATTTTGACATAATTACCAGCACCATTTTGCTGATATCCCTTTTGAGCCACAAATCCATCGCCAATACTAAAAACAGAAGTTCCTTCGGCTGCGGCATAATCTACCCCGCTGTGAGCCCTAAATATTTTAAGTACCGGATGAAAGCGGTTCTTGGAAAATCGGGAACTGATGTGGCTGAACTTTAGCGGCGATTTTAAGAAAGCCCGCCGTAAACTATTCCCTTCTTCATCAAAATAACTGGATTGATTATTCTGATTAAAGCTAATGGCGTAAAAGTCCTTCTTCTGATGAACAAAAAGTGCCGAATGAATGAATTCAATTCCCACAGAAATTGAATCAAGGAAACGCTCCTCATAAACTACAAAAAACTGATCCCCTTTCTGTAATCCAAAAAAGTCGATGCTCCAGGCATATATTTCCGATAATTCAATCGACATCATGGGATTGATATTGTTTTGGATCATTGCATCCCACAAGTTTGAATGGATGGTTCCTGAGGCCATTTTCTTTTCTACTACAGTTGGTTTTACACCCAGTTTCATTTCAATGGAATCAATAAGTTTAATTACCACAAAATCAGTCAAGGTATGCTCATAAACAAAGAAGGCCAATTCAGGAACGGAATCTTTTGTGAGAAAGAGTTTGTATTTGTTGCCTGCCCTAATTTGTTTAACATCAAATACTCCCGATTGCTTTGAAATCTGGTCGATTGTCTGCGATGAAACCTTATAATTAGCGAGCATCTGCGACAAATTCTGGTCGCGTTTAACTTTGCCCCCAATTACTAAAAATGAATCAACGGCAATATTATATTCCAAAGCTACCGGTTTAACCATCACTAATTCGGGCTCTTGAATTACATGGGTAGGAATAGTTTTTGGAATTGACTGGAAATAGAACAACAAAACAAGGGTAATACTGGTAATGCCAATACTGATCAGGATATCTTTTTTCATAAAAAACTACTGGTTTTTAAATCATAGTAAAAAATGGTCAACCCCGTATTTGTTCAAATCCTTTTCCATATACACCCATTACCGCACCTTGACTGATAAATGCATCGGGATCCCATTCTTTTACAATTCGATGAACATCGGGAGCTTCGTGTTTGCGAACCACAGTGATAATAACTTTTGTTGGTTCCTTTGTGTACCAACCTTCCCCATCCAATACGGTTACTCCCCTGCGTATTTTATGGGTAATGTCTTCGGCAATTTTTTCATGATTCTTACTGAAAATCATCAACTGGATGGATTGTTTTGAGCCGTTCAATATTAAATCGATGGTATAGGATACAACACCCATGGCAACAAAACCATAAACCATTTTTTCCATGCTTTTAAACAAAAAATATGATGAACTGATGATAATAATGTCGCAATACAAAATAACTTTTCCAGGACTTATATTGCGGTACTTAGTTATTATCATGGCAATAATATCGGTACCGCCTGTGCTTCCCCCTTGGCTAAAAACAATTCCAATTCCAGCCCCACCTAGCAATCCTCCCAATACGGTGGTCATAAACCCTTCGGTAATGATGGGCTGGGTTATGAATTTTTGTTGAATGGTAAGAAAAAAAGAAATCATGACCACGCTGTACACCGTTTTAATTCCAAAACTTACTCCCAGCAATCGTATGGCTAAAAGTATTAATACAGCATTGATGGCCAAATAGGGATATCCGGCAGGAATACCGGTGGCATAAAATATGGATGCTGCCAACCCGCTGATTCCACCTCCCACAATCTGCCCAGGGATAAGGAATGCAGTCCAACCCAAGGCATGAAGAAATAGTCCAAAAGTGATAATAGAGTAGGTTTTAATGACCCCCAGTTTATTTATTTTCGCATTCATTACTTATGATTTTATGGCAAGATAGTTGAAATTATGATTGAAAACAGCTATCAAATCACTACATTAATTATCCTTCCCTGAACTACAATTATCTTTTTTGGTGGCTTGCCTTCGGTCCACTTAAGGGAGTTTTCATTGGCCAAAACCGCTTTTTCAATGTCGGCAGTTGACGTGTTGACATCAAAATCAAGCTTAAATCGGGTTTTACCGTTGAACGAAACCGGATAACTGAAAGTAGTTTCAATCAAATAATCTTCGTTGTGTTTTGGGAAATGGGCATCGGTAATACTTCCCTGGTTTCCTAACATTTCCCAAAGTTCTTCGGCAATGTGCGGGGCAAATGGCGACAGTAAAATGGCCAATGGTTCAAGCACCTCCTGTTTATTGCATTTCAAGTCCGTCAACTCGTTCACGCAAATCATAAAGGCACTCACAGAAGTATTGAACGAAAATTTTTCAATGTCGTCGGTAATTTTTTTGATGGTTTTATGGATAACTTTCAGCTCATCTTTGTTGGCATTTTCCTTTGAAACAATAAGGTTTCCATTGATATCGATATACAACCTCCACAGTTTGCGCAAAAAGCGGTTTACTCCTTCAATACCTGAAGTATCCCAGGGTTTTGAATCTTCAATAGGGCCCAGGAACATTTCGTACAACCGCAAGGTATCAGCCCCATATTGCTCAATAATTACATCGGGGTTCACCACGTTGTACATCGATTTCGACATTTTTTCCACCGCATGGCCGCATAAGTATTTACCCTCGTCCAAAATAAATTCGGCATTGGCAAACTCAGGCCTCCAGTTGCGGAATTTTTCCACATCCAGCACATCGTTGTGAACTATGTTTACATCCACATGTATCTCGGTATGATCATAATTATTACGCAGCGGATACGTTACAAACTGGTTGGTTCCGTTTACCCGGTACACAAAATTCGACCGGCCCTGAATCATCCCTTGGTTGATGAGCTTTTTGAACGGTTCGTCCTTAACAATGATGCCTAAATCGAACAGGAATTTATTCCAAAATCGGCTGTAAATCAAGTGGCCGGTAGCATGTTCGGTCCCACCTATGTATAAATCCACGTCCTGCCAATAAGCGTTGGCCTCTTTGCTCACCAGTTCCTTACTGTTTTTGGGATCCATGTAACGCAAAAAATAGGCCGACGAACCGGCAAAACCGGGCATGGTACACAATTCATACGCATGCCCTTCTTCGGTATGCCAGCCTTTGGCCCTTCCCAACGGAGGCTGTCCGTCTTCGGTAGGCAAATATTTATCCACTTCAGGGAGTTTTAACGGCAACTTATCTTCGCTCAACAAGTATGGCAACCCGTCATTATAATAAACCGGAAATGGCTCGCCCCAGTAGCGCTGACGGCTGAAAATGGCATCGCGTAGGCGGAAGTTTACTTTTCCGTAACCCAGCATTTGTTCTTCAATATGTTTGATGATGGTGGAAATCGCTTTTTTCACTTCCAATCCATCTATAATTCCCGAATGGATCATTTTGCCTTCTTTGGAATCGTACGATTCGGTCCAGGTTGCGGTATCTGTTGGAGCATCACCTTCCTTTACCACCACTTGCACAATGGAAAGGTTGAATTGACGGGCAAAGGAAAAGTCGCGGCTGTCGTGGCCGGGAACCGCCATAATGGCTCCGGTTCCGTATCCGGCCAGTACGTAGTCGGCAATCCAGATGGGAATTTCCTGTCCGTTGATGGGATTGATGCCATAAGCGCCAATAAACTCACCGGTAATTTTATTCACATCGGCAATGCGTTCCCTTTCGGTACGGCCCTTTACCCAATGGATATAGTTGGCAACGGCCTCTTTTTTATCAACGGTGGTAAGCTCTGCCACCAGTTCGTGTTCAGGAGCCAAAACCATAAAGGTGGCTCCATACAAGGTGTCGGGCCGGGTAGTGAATATTTCGATGGTTTTTTTGCTTCCTTTAATTCCAAAGTTCACCGAAGCCCCTTCGCTCCGGCCTATCCAGTTTCGCTGCACTTCTTTTAAGGAATCGGACCAATCAATGGTATCCAACCCATCAAGCAGACGCTGGGCATACGCCGAAACGCGCAAGCTCCATTGGCGCATCTTTTTCTGTGTCACCGGATATCCGCCACGCACCGAAACTCCATCTTTTACCTCATCGTTGGCCAATACGGTTCCCAATTCGGAGCACCAGTTAACCTGAGTATCGGCCAAAAATGCCAAGCGGTAGTTCAGCAACATTTCTTGCTGTTGCTTTTCGGTCCATCTTTTCCAATCGGTGGAGGTAAACGTCACAGTTTCGGAACAAACGGCGTTAACCTTGCTGTTTCCTTCACTTTCAAAAATCTTGATAAGACCCTCAATCGGCTCCGCTTTTTGGGTTTGACGGTTGAAATAATGCCGGAACATTTGAGCAAAAGCCCATTGGGTCCAATGATAGTAAGCAGGTTCGCAGGTCCGCACCTCGCGGTCCCAATCGAAGGAGAAACCAATTTTATCCAATTGTTCGCGGTAGCGTTTAATGTTATTTTCAGTAGTAATAGCCGGATGTTGTCCGGTTTGGATGGCATATTGCTCAGCCGGCAATCCATAAGCATCGTAACCCATGGGGTGCAGCACGTTAAACCCGTTCAACCGTTTAAAGCGGCTGTAAATATCGGAAGCAATATAACCCAGCGGATGGCCAACGTGCAGCCCCGCTCCCGATGGGTATGGGAACATATCCAACACGTAAAACTTGGGTTTTGATGGGTCAACTGTTACTTTATAGGTTTGGTTTTTGTGCCAGTATGCCTGCCACTTTTTTTCAATATCGTTGAATTTGTATTCCATATTATTTTAGAAATGAGATTGTTTGTATTGTCCCGATAGCTATCGGGATGAGATTAGAGTTTAGAAGAATTCTAATATCCAAACTCTAATATCTGTTATCTATTTGAGGCCGCAAAATTAGGAAAAATAATGAGAGCTAAAAACTAAACTATCAAGGTGGACACAGAAAAGATGATGTAAAAAATTTATGTAAAAATTAGAAAATCAACTACATAATAGGCAATGACAAATGCAATACTATAGAAAGAATAACATTTTAAGGGAATGTATTCACTCATTTTTGTGTTGTATTTTAATTTTACAATGATTACCAATGTAATGCGTTCAAATAAATTTGCAATAACTGTGGCGTAGGCAACTCCTGATATTCCTATTTGTTTCACTAGAAATAAACTCAGTGATACATTTATTAGTATCTCAAAAAATGAAACATAGAGAAAAATGCTTGTATATCTTCTGCCTATTAGTACTGTTTCAGGAAAAATAAGACGGGCCACAATTAGAAGCAAATAGATATTGAATATTTTAGCGCTTTGAATGAATTGTTCAGTAAAAAAAAGTGAAAACAAAACATTGCTTAAAATAATTAGAACCAAAGATACCGGAAAAAGAAAATGCATAAGTTGTCTACTGCTGCTTTTCATCTTGCTGAGAGCATCGGTATAATTTAATCTTGTAAATTCTGGGATCATTGCGGTGCTCAGTGCATTGGCCAAAATAACAATCAGAGGAAATTCCCTAGCACCATATATATAAACGGCAAAGGTTGCTGGATCAAAAAGCCGGGTAATTATTATACCATCGATATATTGAGAAGAACCACTTAATAATGAACTTGCAATAAGTGGGTACGCCAATTTAAAATGTTGCTTTAAAAAAGGCACTGATAGCGTAAAATCGGCATATTTATACAAAACTGTTATGAGAAAAGCAAAACGTAAGATACTTGTTACCACCAATCCAATAATAGCAGCCTCAATAGGATAATTGAGAACGGTTGGAATAATTATGGAAAGGAATTGAAAACCATATGAAACAATGCCATAAATTATAATTTTTTTGGGTTTATTATTTCCCAAATAGATGTATTCAATTAGGAAAGAAGGAGTGCTGAAAAAAATGTACAGAAGCAACCAATTGAAATAAGGAATTTGATTCTTGTTAACCACAAACTGTTCAATGGAATGCTTAAATATCACTAAAAACAGCACTGTAAGTAAACTAAACGCCGTAAGCAATAAAAATGCATTATAATAACTGTTGGATTTATTGCTACTTTGTGTATTATCAATCAATGATAAAAAGGTTTGCAGAATCCCTCTGAGCCAAAAAAAACTTACGGCACTTGCTACAAACAAAAGGGTTTCGTATTCACCAATTACCGACTTTGTGTAATAGCGGACAAAAACCACACTTATAAGAAACAGAACTGAAAACCTTACTAATTGTAAGAATTGAAGTGATGAAATGTTAGTTATATATTTTTGAATCCGTTTCATTTAAACAGTAGATGCTCTGGTACGACTTATATTTTGTAAATTTTTCGCCATTGTGATAAAAAAATAAAACGGAGTATCCGGCTTGATTTATCGGATGTTGGATTCTCAAGTACCAATTTAAGATTCTCTTTAATGAGCCCCGTATTTACATATTCATTGATATTGGATTCCAGCAAAAGAGGGATTTCATTTTTTAATGATTTAAGCCAATCATATTCCGGTGTTTGAAATCCAATTTTATCTTTTCGCTCCAATATCTGATTGGGAATAATGTTTTTACCTGCTTCGCGAAGTATATATTTCCGAACTCCATTTTTTATTTTAAAGGATGATGGTAGCGATAAGCCATAGTTGATTAAGTCCAAGTCGTCGGAGAAAGGGGTTCTTGATTCTACGGAAAACCGCATCGACATTCGATCCTCCAATTGAAGCATCACTTGAAGCCTTTCGCCAGAAGCATACTTTTTTAAGGTGTCGTTTAAATTCAAATTGAATGGAAAAAAGAGGTTGCCAAATCGCTTTAAATATTCATTTTTAAAATCGGGAGTAAGAAATTTAAGTTCAAAAATAGCCTTTTCATATAAATACTTTGATACTCTAGATGGCGTTCGTTTTAATAGCATTTGAATATCGGTTGTTATCCAGTTTTTAACCGTTGTAAAAAAATTGTTCGTGGAGTTGATCTCCTTAAATAACAAAACGAACTTAAAACGCACAAATAATTCGTTATAATATACCTTGTTGAAAATATTGTATCCGGCAAACAATTCATCGGCACCCTGACCATCAAGCAATACTTTAATGCCCTGTTCGGATGCAAGTTTCATTACCTTGTATTGTGCATACGTGCTAGTACTCAACAAAGGTGTATCGGCGGCGTAAATTAAATCGCTTAAATCGGATAACAAGGTATCACTGGTTGGATAGGTTTTATGCCATTTTACTGAAGTTGAATTAACTACTTGTTGTGCCCATTTTTCCTCATCGTACTTATAATTTGAATAAACTGCGGTAAAAACCTGCGGGCTGTAACCTATGTTTTTCTCTTTAAAGTATTTGTCAAGTAGCATTACAATAAATGAACTGTCGATTCCACCGCTCAGGCAAGCACCAATCTCAACATCGGCGCGAGTCCTGATGTTAACAGCCTTCGTTACCAGTTCAAGTAATCTTTCTGATTCCTCTTTTACAGATAAATTATTAACTGAATCTTTTAAATCATCCGAAGTATAATAGCAATACTCTTGAAAAATAAAATTGTTGATTTCGAACACAAAATTATATCCTTGTTGCATTGAAATTATGTTCTGGAAAAAACCTTCAGGTTCGGCATCAGAATGGCTTAGTGCCAGATAGTCGAACACCGCACGCGAATTCAGTCCCGATTTAACAATTTTACTATGCCATAAGGCTTTTTGCTCTGATGCAAAAACAAACGATTCGTCGGATTTATAATAATAAAGAGGTTTAACACCCAATCGGTCGCGTGAGCCAAAAAGGATATTTTTATCGGCATCGTATATTACAAATGCCCACATACCATTAAAATGATTTACACATTCCTGGCCCCACATTTTATAGGCAACTAAAACCACCTCTGTGTCGGATGCTGTGTGAAAACGGTATCCCTGATTTATAAGTTCCTGTTTTAGTTCAATGTAATTATAAATCTCACCATTCAATACAATCCATAATTGCTTATCTGTTGAGCACATGGGTTGGTGTCCATTGGTTGAAACATCAATAATTGAAAGCCGACGATGTGCCAGGGCAAGATTACATTCTTCTGAACTGTCCTCAATCAGGGCTTTAGGACAATAGTAATTTTGATTATTTAATGTTTCAGCGGGGGTATCTTTGCCGCCCAATGGTAAAGAATCTTGGTTGCTTATCAATACATAACCTTCATCATCAGGTCCTCTGTGCTTAAGGTGGCTATTTAAGGTAGCAATCTCCTGATTTATATTGCTGCATTTTTTTTGAACAATTCCAGCTATTCCGCACATTTAATCCGCATATTAGTATTTACTGCGGAAAATTATATAAAAAAACGACAAGTTCATAAATAACTTGTGGCAGGGAAGCCGAACTAAAAGAAAAAGATAAATCAACAAGCTCCTTGCTTGCAATAGGAATTTAAGATGCGTCATAAAAAGACTACTCATTCCGAATTAATTAATTTTGCTAATTTCGCACCGTTATAATTGCACTTAAACAAATATGGATTTTAACAAAAAAACCTTTTGGATAACCGGTGCTGCATCGGGCATGGGAAAGTCGGTATCACTGGCTTTAGCCAAATATCAAACTACGCTCATTATTTCCGATCGCGATGCTAAGGGATTGGCCGATACGGCATTGGAGATTGAAAAACTTGGCGGAAAAGCTAAAAAGGTGGTGTTAGATATGTCCGACTCAAAAGCAATAACCGATGCCGCGCAACAGATTATTAACGAAGGATTCAAAATTGATGGATTATACCAGTTTGCCGGAATCAGTCAAAGGTCACTGGTAACGGAAACCCCGTTGGAAAACGATCGCAGAATAATGGAAATCAATTTTTTTGGTGTAGTGGCACTTACCAAAGCTATTTTGCCGTACATGATTGAAAATGGGGGTGGGCAACTGGCTGCTGCATCAAGCCTGGTAGGCAAATTCGGATTTCCATACCGTTCGGCTTATTCGGCATCAAAACATGCGCTCCACGGGTTTTTTGAGACGTTGCAAGCCGAAAACCACAAACATAATATAAAGGTTAGTATGTTGATTGGTGGCCGCATTCAGACCAATATTTCAAAATTTGCCATCAACAAAGAGGGCAAAGAGCATGGGCAAATGGATCCGGGACAAGCAAACGGGATTTCGCCTGAAAAGGCAGCCCAACAAATTTTAAACGGATTGCAAAAAGAGAAACGCGAAATACCCGTAGGGGGAAGAGAGTTGATTATACTGAAAATCAAACAGTTTTTCCCTGGCTGGCATGCAAAAATTGTTCGTAAATTAAATCCAATGTAAAATATAGAGAAGGGAGTTAGTAACTCCAATCGGCTAAAATCAAAATAACCCGAAGGTTGCCTTAAAAATAAAAATGATTGGGGCTGAATTAGTTAGATAATAGGTATTTATTCTGGTGAAAGTTAGTGTATTTAGTGAATAAAAGAAATAATATGGCAAAAAGGATTAATGGCATTCAGCAACTAGGAGTTGGGGTTACCAATGTACACGAAGGATTTAAATGGTTCCGAACTTATTTTGGAATGGACATTAAAATGTTTGAAGAAGCCGCTTTGGCTGAGTTGATGTTGCCCCATACAGATGGACAGCCTAGAGAACGTCATGCCATTCTTGCGCTAAACCTGGAAGGGGGCGGCGGTTTCGAGATATGGCAACATACCGGAAAAACACCGGTTTCCCCAACATTTGAAGTGCAATTGGGCGATTTAGGTATTTGCATCGGAAAACTAAAATCATCCAACATTCACAATACATTTAAGAAATACAATGAATGGAACCTCGAAATTCTTTCCCCCATCGATAAAGACCCTGCTGGCAATGAACATTTTTATGTTAAGGATTTATATAACAATGTGTGGGAAATAGTCTATGACCCGTTTTTGTTTTCGAAACAAAGCTCGGTCAATGGAGGAATATTTGGTGCCGTTATAGGAGTTAAAAACATGGATGAAAGCCTTGCCGTTTATCGCGATATTTTAGGCTACGATAAAGTAATTTTTGATCAACAAGATAAATTTACCGATTGGGCAGGCATACCGGGATGCGAAAATACCTATCGTAGGATGTTACTCACCCATTCTGAAAAAAGAAACGGTACGTTTAGCCCCATGTTTGGTCCCTCGCAAATTGAATTGGTTCAAGTTATTGACCGCGAACCCCGCGATGCCTTTGAAGGAAGAATATGGGGCGACCCCGGGTTCATTCACCTTTGCTTTGACATCAATGGAATGGACGAATTGCGCCAAGAAGTGAATGAAAAAGGATTTCCATTTACGGTAGATAGCGCTTCAGCCATGGAAACATTCGATATGGGCGAAGCCGCCGGGAATTTTGCTTACATTCAGGCTCCTGAAGGAACGTTGATAGAATTTGTGGAAACCCATAAAATTCCGCTTTTGAAAAAAATAGGTTGGTATCTCGATTTGCGCAAACGGGGCGAAAAACCATTACCCAACTGGATGATAAAACTTTTTGGATTGATGCGGGTCAAATAAAGCATTGTAAGCTCGTTCTATCAGCAAGTCATAG
>DYQV01000557.1 GCA_020719105.1 Rikenella microfusus | reverse complement strand
TAATTAACCAATGCACAAAATGGAAACAGCTAAGCGGGTTTTATTGGGAATGAGCGGTGGAATTGATAGCACTGTATCTGCTATGTTGCTTTTAGATAAAGGCTTTGAAGTGGTTGGGGTTACTCTCCGGCTTTGGTCAACCACCGATGATTTTAACTCTATCCGGGAGCCTTATTATGTAACCGAAGCAAAGGAATTGGCGGCTAAACTCGGAATTGACCATATTGTGGTAGATGCCCGGCAAGATTTTTATGAAAAAGTAATTACCTATTTTAGGGATGAATACTTGAGTGGGAAAACCCCCAATCCTTGCGCTAAATGCAATGTGGTGCTGAAATGGGAATTGCTGAACCGGTTAGCCATGGAAAATCAATGCAGTTTTATTGCTACCGGCCACTATGTAAATAAAATTGAGGCAGATAACCGCACATACATTTCAAAGGGAATGGACCCCGATAAGGAACAATCCTTTTTTTTATGGGGATTATCACGTGAAATACTAACAAAGGCAATCTTTCCATTGGGAAAATTGACCAAACAAGCGGTGCGCGAAATTGCCATTGATAGAGGATTCAAGGTTTTAGACGATATGAAGGAAAGTACCGGAGTTTGTTTTATTCCTAAAGGAAATTACCATCCCTTGTTAATTGATTTGATGCAAAATGAAGGAAAAACCGCATTATCCGGCGATTTTGTTGATTTAACCGGAACCAAAGTGGGAATTCATAAGGGATACCCGTTTTACACTGTTGGACAAAGGCGGGGATTGGGATTGTCGCCCAACGAACCTTGGTATGTAACTAAAATTGATCCCCAATTGAATCAAGTGGTATTGGGCAAACGCCCCGATTTATATCAAAACCAGATGTTGGTGGAAAATTATCATCTTTTGTATCCCGATGATTTTGAGAAAGATGTTATAACCCGAATCCGTTATCGCAAGCAATCAGCACTTAGTAAAGTATCAATTATTGATGAAAACCGACTGTTGGTAACTTTTAATGAGCCCGAATGGAGCATTGCGCCCGGACAAACCGCTGCGTTTTATTTGGATGATAAATTGTTAGGCGGGGGATACATTGTTTAATAATAAAAATCAAGTTTGAAAGCTCAGGTAACTTTCCATCGCTGCAATCTTTTCATTCCGCGGGTAAACAACCACGATGTAAATCTGGAATGCCCTCCTTCAATCATTTTTGTTTTGCAAAATTCCTGAAACTCATAAACGTTGTTGCCTTTGTACAAAAATTCTCCATTTCCGAAACAATAGGAACAATACATTTTACTCTGACCCCCATCAGCATTAGTTCCTCCGCCTTTGGTATCTCTATTTAATGGCATTCCACACGACTGACAGTTTTTATATTCCTTTTCCATTGTATTTTGTTCTAAATTAACAATTTTTGCAATTGCAGTAGATTATCTGTTATTGAATAAGAAAATCAAGAAAGAGTCTGAAAAAGCCAATAGAGAAAAGTAAAGAGTTTTTATAAGGCAGCAAGTGCTTTTTCAATAGCAGCGTCAATTTCTTTCATATTAAAAGGCTTCCGGAAGTACTCATGAATCATTTTTTGGTTTAAAGCATTCGATATTTCATCGTTAATGTCAAAACCGGTAAGTATGAAATAGGCAATGTGCGGGAATGTTTCCCTTGCTTTTTGGATAAACTCAATTCCGTTCATGTCAGGCATTTTCATGTCGCTTACCACCACAATAATATCATTATTCCCATGCAACCTTTCCAACCCTTCAGGCCCTGATTCTGCAATAATTACATTGTATTTCCGGCTGAAATTAATTTCAAACAACACCCGGTTTATATGTTCATCATCTACATAAAGTAATGTTACATTCTTGGTCATAATCAATCGTTTTATTTTAGTAAATGTAAATATACAATAACTGTGGTAC
>DYQV01000556.1 GCA_020719105.1 Rikenella microfusus | reverse complement strand
ATGGGCTGTGCCGCTCGAATACACACTGCACAGGTAATTAACTATTCCGCATGTTGAACTAAATCCATAACGGGATAGTTTCCGTTGGGCAAACAAATATACACAAAACTGGAAGGCTGACCTTTGGGCATTATTGGATTATAAAATAAACAAACTAGTGGACTATAAAATGAAAAATCCTTACACCGGTATTCAATGCAAGGATTTTTCCACTCGTTCAAACCTAGTTATGGTCGTATCTGAATCGTTTGATGCTCTGTTTTGGAGTCTTTTCAAATTCTTCGTCCTGAAGTTTTATTTTTGATATCTGCATGTATTTTGGCAATTGGGCATTCAATAATTTTTTATTTTCTTCCATAATTTGTGCCAATTGTTCGTTATTAATTTGCTCCTGTTCCATTTTAACTTTATCAGGAAAAACCAAGGCTACCAACCTATTATTTTCATTAATAACCAGTTGCTCTTGCACGTATGGAAAATTATTTAGTTTCGATTCTATTTCTTCAGGATAAATATTTTCACCTGAAGGCCCGAGAATCATGCTTTTGCTTCGGCCACGGATTGAAATATAACCACTTTTATCAATAACTCCTAAATCGCCGGTATGAAGCCATCCCTCTTCATCCAATACCTTTTTTGTTTCATTCTCATTTTTATAATAGCCCAGCATTACATTCGAACCTTTGACTAAAATTTCGCCGGGTATATTTTGCTGGTCCGGGGAATCAATCATAAGTTGCAAGGTATCAACCAATTTACCGCACGACCCCAATTGTGCTTTATCCCAATTAGCATAACTAATTAACGGACCACATTCGGTCATACCATATCCTACCGAAAAATTGAAACCAATCTTCCTTAAAAAAAGTTCCACTTCCTTATTTAAGGCCGCTCCACCAATTACCACTTCGCGAAAATCGCCTCCAAATACTGCCGATAACTTTGCTTTTATTTTTTTGTAAATCAAGTTATTAACAACCGGAATGTAAAGCAAAACCCTCATGGATGTTTTTGATAGAACGGGTTGAAGCTGTTTTTTATAGATTTTTTCCATTATTAGCGGAACCATCAACAAAAGCTTGGGTTTAATTTCCTGAAAAGCCTGTATCATTATTTGAGGCGATACCACTTTCCCTAAAAAAGTAATGTGTACGCCAATGGTAAACGGCCATACAAATTCAAAAGCACAACCATACGCATGAGCTAAAGGAAGAATGGAAAGTAACTTATCTTCGGCTTGTAGCGGCATATTATTCCAGGCAAACTCCACATTATCCATTAAGCTTTGCAAGGGAAGCATTACCCCTTTTGAATTACCGGTGGTGCCTGAAGTATAGCTTATTACACCCAAGTTTGAATTTAAAACAGTAGGCAAAACAAAATCCTCTTTTTTTACTCCATTGGGATATTTATCAAAAAACTCCTCTTCGGCCAAATGCTTTCTTTGTTTAATATTGTATCCGTCTTTTTCGAAAAGAATACTATAATCCGATAGGTTGACAATAGCTTTTACTTGCTCTAATTGCTCCGGTTTTATGGAAGGCCAGCTATTTTCGCCAACAAATAAAAGTTGGGCATCGGAATGATTGATAATGTGATTTACCGTATCGGCATGAAAATCGGTTAAAATAGGAACAATGGTTGCTCCATAAGTAATAGTAGCCAAATAAGCAATGGCCCAGTTACTGGAATTTTTTGCAATAAGTGCCACTTTATCGCCTTGCTTCAATCCGCAATGCTCAAAACAATAATGAAGTTTGATTATCTTTTCACCAACCATTCCGTAAGTTAAGGTTGCACCCTTATAGTCGGATAAAGCCGATAAATGCCAATGCTGCAAAATGCTTTGTTCAAATACTTTTACCAAATTATAGTTTTTCATAACACCCTATTTTCAAGTAAACTTACTATATTTTTT
>DYQV01000555.1 GCA_020719105.1 Rikenella microfusus | reverse complement strand
ACCATTTTCAAATCACTACCTCACCCCAACCCTCTCCTTGAGGAGAGGGAGCTGCGAGGTGCGAAAAATAAAATTATACGACATTATTTTATTCCAATTACTTGATTTGATGTGTTTAAATTTTTTAGCGCATTAAATCTTTTGTTACCCACATATCGGCAATTTGAGGATTTGCAAATTTCACTTTAAACTTCACACCCAGATTTTGAACTACCTGCGCTTTGAGCCAACCGGCTGAGGTATTTACTTCTACCTGATCGCCTACTTTAAATGCTGTAATTTTACTCCCAAGATTGTTCACGGCTTGTTCACTCCCTGCATTTCCGCCTCGCTTCGAAATAAACGTATCATCCATCCAATATCCTCTTCCGCTTTTGTCGGTGTCGATTTTTACGAAATAGCGGTTGCTATTGTCGGGGTCTAATTTGTCGATTGTGCAGGGGAAAGTGCCATTCGAAAATTGCACATTCACTTTGTCGCCTACCTGATAGGATACAACTTCCTTCACTTCGAGGTCGGGTTGAGCCTGACAATTGCTGTAATTTGTTTTCAGACGATCAAAATCGCTTGCATTTGCCGGAACAAAACGGAAATCGATCATTTTCCATGTGTTTCCGCTTTGCTTAGCAGTATACGTTACAAAGTTGCGCATCTCACGGTCGAAAAATTCTATTTGTCCGGTTTGGTAATGCTTCACGGCTGGCGTGGGGCAATAGGCTGCTTTGTAAGCTGCGGCATTTGCCACCAAGTGGTTAATCCAATCGGCAACGCGTGCATGCACTAAAATATCGCTATTGGGTTCGAAGCACGATTTATCGAGCACCTTAAAAATATAAGCCTCCATAGCTTGTGGCGACTCGGTCAGAAATTTTTCGTGTAAGTAATAAAACAACTGCTTATCGCTTGCAAAAATGGGTGCATCGGGCACTTTGGGCAATTTGTTGAATTCATCGTGTCCTAATTTCTCATCTGCCAACTTTGCTAATGTGGGCATTTTTTTTAATTCGTCCTCTGTGTATTTTGTTCGTCCTAGTTTTTTATCTTTTTCGTGCAATACAATACCGTCAATTTTGTTCCAAGGTGAGTTAATTGCATCCCGAAGCATGGCAATGCGTATGGTGTGCTCTGCTTTTTCAAGCTCGGTATACGAATATTTTGTACTGTAGGTTGCTTTTACTTTAAATTCTACATACGTAACTTTACGCCAATACCATTCAGGATCTTCGGGAAAAGTAAATTCGGAGACTTCGCCTACAATTTTATTGTAATCTTGATTGAGTATTTTTGACAAATCCTGATGTATCATTTTAATAATCTCGTTTCTGTCGGGCTCGGGTAAACCTTCGAAATGACCTCCACCTACTGTAAATTGATGGAAAATCCATTTATCGCCTGTAAGTCGGTATCGTAAACTGGCTTTGTACGAATAATACACATTGGGGTACTCCGTTTTTTGTTTTACTCTGAAAGGTTGCGTAAAATAATCGACCCATCGACCGTCTTTATTTTCGCTGTCGACACCACCCTGACCAACCAACTCGGCCGATACATGTTCATATTCGTTTTTAACGCGCTCAAGCATTTCGGTACGCGCCGGCTGTGCAAAACTCAGGATGCTTGCTAATGCCGAAATAAATAGCAAAGCGCTTCTTTTCATTAACAACCCCCCGAAATCCCCCCGAAAGGGGGACTTAAGAATTTGTTCGTTATTTACTTTCAATTTGAAAATTTCTTGATTATTCGTCTGTTTCATAACACTTTATTTTTTGATAATTAATTTATGAGTAGCATTTTCGCCATTTTGAAGTATGGCTTTTACATAATACGCGCCGGCGCACAAGTCGGAGATATTAAGTTGATTATTGGGAGTTTGTACACTTTTAAGTGCTTGCCCGTTGGCGTTGTAGATAATTACCGA
>DYQV01000081.1 GCA_020719105.1 Rikenella microfusus | reverse complement strand
ACCTTTACAATTAATAATTGAAGTTTAAGTGTTTTCATAACTTTATGTTTTGATGCTATATTCTGTATATATACAATTTTGTTACATGAGTTTGACTAGCACAGTAAATACATTGATTTATAGGCCATTTGTTTGACAAAAATACAAAAAAACGGATTGAACCCAAATTGTGCGATTTGCTATCACAAATATGCTCAATCGACTGAACAATTGTAAGTTTCCTCAAATTTTCGCTACACTCAATTTGTGATAAACTACAATTGCTATGTCGGTTCGCCGCGGCAAATAAGTAAAGCGTTTTTTCCCCCGAGTCCTCGGGGTCAAATCGCTCAACTTAGGCTGAAATTACATTGGATGAGCTTCTTAGGTTTCTTACCCCATCTTCAAAATCCGGTTCAGTTTAATGCAAACATCCAAAAAAACCACTTTGGGATTGGCATTTCGGGTGATATGCAGGTACGCTTTATCTAATTCCTGATTCAGTAAAGGGGTATTGTTGGGGTGAATAAAGGTAGAAAAGCGCAAAGCAAAAGTCTCCTCCTCGGTTGACATGCGCACCAATTCTTTTTGTTGCTGGTTCAACACCAGATTCTCGCGCACCATTCGTAAACTGTAAGTTAAAAATGCCTTTTGTTTTTCACGGCCAATCTTTGATATTTCATCCACCCATTTTACCAATTCAATAAAATTGCCTTTGTAGCTCAGACGCATCAGTTGGGTAAAATTTTCGAAGTTTTGTATTGTATCCACCGAGGCACTAATGTATTCTTTAGCCAACAAGTAGCTTCCTTCGCTCAAACGAGCCAATTCACGGGCTTTATCATCGGTCATGGGGTGATGCTTTTTTATTCCCAAAAACAGTTCGTCTTCGGTAATGCGGGTTACCTTAACCAATTGGGTGCGCGATAAAATAGTGGTCAACAAATATTCTGAACTTTGGGCTATCAAAAAGAAGAATGTATTGGCTGGAGGCTCCTCCAAGAGCTTCAATAACTTATTGGCTGTTTCTGCATTCATTTTTTCGGCATACCAAATAACCATTATTTTGTATTCCGATTCATACGATTTCATGTTCAGCTTCCGGATGATTTCCCGGCTTTCATCCACACGGATAATACCCTGTGAGTTTTCGGCACTTATAGCATCCAGCCAATCGTTATAGTTCCCATAAGGTTGTGTAGCAATAAAATTCCGCCATTCGTTAATATAATGGTCGCTCACTGGTTTATCAGTGTCTTTTCGGGTCACAACCGGAAATACAAAATGCAAATCGGGGTGCTGCAATTTGCTCACTTTGCGGCAAGCAGTGCATTCGCCACATGCATCGCTTTCCGTTGGGTTAAGACACATAATGTATTGTGCGTAAGCCAAAACCAAAGGCAAAGTACCATATCCTTCGTTGCCTAAAAACAACTGGGCATGGCTGATACGGTTTTCTTTAGCTGAAGAAAGCAAATGCGCTTTAATCCGTTCTTGTCCAATTACGTCTGCAAATAGCATAAATGTTTAATTGATTTGTTACAAATATACTGTTTATAACGGATAAGAAGTCCTCTGATAACTCACATAGATGAATTAAAAACTCAACGTTCTGCTTCCATCAGGAGCTACCGTTAAATATACCTTCAGAATATGCTCTGGTAAGAGTTCTTCCACTAATTCCGGCCATTCAATAAAACAATAATCATCTGAATAAAAGTAATCTTCGTAACCCAAATTATACACCTCTTCCAAATCTTTTATCCGGTAAAAGTCGAAGTGAAATACTTTGTAATCGCTGGCGGAATGGTACTCATTTATAATTGAAAAAGTTGGGCTGGTCACTCCATCAGTAACCTGAAGTTGGGTACAAATGGCTTTAATAAAGGTTGTTTTTCCGGCTCCCATTTCGCCATAAAAAGCAACAAGCCGCTTTTTTTCGATTGCCTTTAAAAAGTCTAAAGCAACCGCTTCCATGTCATTTAATGTTGGAATAATTATCTGTCTCATTTTTATGGCCAGTTTGTGTACAAATATACATTTTGTTCCCTAAAATACAGATATTTTTAGTTGATTTGCAGGCATGAGTTCCGACGATAAACATATTGAAGTACTTAAAGAAAAAGTAGCTTTGTTGCCCGATAATCCTGGGGTGTATCAATATTTTGATGCCGATGGCACCATTATTTATGTTGGTAAAGCCAAGAACCTAAAAAAAAGAGTTTCTTCGTACTTTACCAAATACCACGATAGCGCAAAAACAAGGGTTTTAGTTCGCAAAATTGCTGAAATAAAGCATATTGTAGTGGATTCGGAACAAGATGCCCTTTTGCTGGAAAACAATCTGATAAAAAAATACCAGCCTAGATATAATGCAATGCTTAAGGACGATAAGACGTTCCCATGGATTTGCATCAAAAACGAAAAATATCCACGGGTATTTACCACGCGTACTTTTATCCGTGACGGTTCCACCTATTTTGGTCCCTATACTTCAGGACGGACGCTACATACCATGATGGATTTTATGAGACAGCTTTATCCTTTACGAAATTGCACGTTGAATTTGGAACCTGCAGCCATTCAAAAAGCAAAGTACAAAGTTTGCTTGGAATACCATATAGGCAATTGTTTAGGTCCCTGTATTGGGGAACAAACGGAAGCCGATTATCTGCAAAACATCAACGATATTAAAGACATTTTAAAAGGCAATATTGGGCAGGTTATAAAGATATTAAAAGAAAAGATGGCTCAAATGAGCAGTGAGTATCGGTTTGAGGAGGCTCAAAAACTTAAAGAAAAACTGAACCATCTGGAGAACTACCAAAGCAAATCTACTATTGTTAGCCCAACCATCCACAATGTAGATGTATTTTCGTACGTTGAGGACGAAAACAGTGCTTACGTAAACTTTCTGAAAGTGGTAAATGGAGCTATTATTCAAGTACATACGTTAGAAATTGTAAAAAGAGTGGATGAAGAAAAAGAGTCGTTGTTGCTAACTGCGATTACCGAAATAAGACAACGGCTCATGAGCACTTCGCGTGAAATATTGGTGCCATTTGAGCTCGATTTTTCTATTGAAAATGTCTCGTTTTTAGTTCCCCAGCGTGGTGACAAAAAGAAACTCTTGGATTTAAGTATGCGAAACGCTTTTTATTTTAAGCAGGAAAAGAAAAAAGACGAGATGAATCGAAGTCCACAGAAGAGGGTAGATCGGATTATGGAAACCATGAAAAAGGATTTGAGGCTTAAGCAGTTTCCCACACATATTGAAGGGTTCGATAATTCAAACATTCAAGGCACAAATCCGGTTGCATCTTGTGTCGTCTTTAAAAATGGCATTCCCAGCAAGCGCGATTACCGTCATTTTAATGTAAAAACGGTGGAGGGCCCTGACGATTTTGCCTCAATGGAAGAAATCATTTACCGGAGGTTCCACCGAACATTGGAAGAAAACCAACCCTTGCCGCAACTCATTGTAATTGATGGGGGTAAAGGGCAGTTGGGTGCTGCAGTAAAAA
The DNA here is from genome assembly GCA_020719105.1 of Rikenella microfusus. Classification (GTDB taxonomy): domain Bacteria; phylum Bacteroidota; class Bacteroidia; order Bacteroidales; family SZUA-534; genus GWE2-40-63. Next base: position 5,919 of record DYQV01000081.1, on the reverse strand, counting down.
GCCTCGGCAAACTTGATTTAATTGGTAAAGTAGCCATAATTGGCATTGCCAAACGACTGGAGGAAATATATTTTCCGGGCGATTCAGTTCCCATATATCTGGATAAAAACAGTGAGACCCTTAAGATAATTCAACACATTCGCAACGAATCGCACCGTTTTGGTATTAGTTTTCACCGGCAAAAGCGCTCAAAAAACTTTATAACTTCTGAACTCGATGGAATTGAGGGTATTGGTCCAAAAACGGTAGAGCTATTATTGGGAAATTTTAAAAGCATTGAGGCAATAAAGACCGCTAGTATGGAAGAGCTGGAAACGATTATTGGTAAGGCAAAAGCAGCTATTGTGAAGCATTTTTTTGAGTCATTGAGTGAGGGTAACCCCTAAAAGGGTTAAAAAAAATGTAATTCCGCCCATTACAAAGCGGAATTACTTGTACTATGAAATACTGTATTTATTCGCCGGCAGTCCGCACACCTGTACCTAAATAAAAGTTACGGTATTCCTTGCCACCTGGTACCGACTTTAAATTAGAAATAACTCCTGCTCCATTAACTGAACTCATGTTTTTGCTAATTAATCCAACACTTGAATTAACCGTAACAGAATTTACGGAATAGGGTGGAGCTGAATTAATAGTAACATCAGTATCTACATCTATTTCAGGGTTACCTGTTGCATATTGACTGTAGAATATTAATGTTGGCACTAAATCATACCCTTTGCCACCATCTAAATTAACTACATTTTTTACTTCACCATCCTGCACGTCAACATCGGCAGTAGCCGTTTTATTGTTTAAATCATAATCAATGGTAACAGTGGGTAAAGCTACATAATTTGGACTTCCACCCAAAACAATTACCTGCGCCACCCTACCAAAATTGTCGATATATGCGTCAGCAGTGGCATCACCATAACTGAATTTAATAGGTTGCACCGAATTCACTGGATATCCTGCCCCTGAATTAGTAACTAAAATATTGGTTACCAAAGAATTGGATAAATGACCCGTAGCTATTGCTTCAGTTACATTTGCTGCAACAATGGAAACGGAAATTTTATCGCCAACGGTATATCCGGTTCCTCCGTTGCTTACATTAAAACCATTGATTCGAAAACCTAAGTCAGTGGCCGTAAAACCGGATATGCTAATTGAGGCATTTGTTCCGCCGGCAACCGATAAAGAAAAATTATTTGGATTATTGGTTAAAAACCTTCCGCGTCCATCAATGCTTCCGCTACTAATTCTATCGATACCGGTTATAGCTCCTCCACTTACGGAACTTACTTCCCAATTCGGATCCTGCTGTTGGAATGCCAAATTAAGGGTGGTATTTGCAAACCCGCTTCCATCTGATATTACATCAATGTATTCCACTTTATTCAGTCCATAATTGTCGGTCCTAATTTGAAAGACCGCATCGCTTCCACCTGTGGGTGCCACTTTAGTGAATCTTGCTCCATCGGTATATCCTCTACCTGAAGAATTAACATGGACTGAAACAAAGGATTTGGGGTTGTATATTTCAGCTTGAAGTACAGCGGCATTAACGGCATGGGTGGGAGCACCAAACACACAGTAAACCGGATTAACAACCGGTACGGAGGTTGCGGATGTCATGCTGGTACCAAACCTTGTGGTTACCGTTTTTGCAGAATTTCCAGGGCCATTAGCAATAACTCCGTTCAACGTGTTTAGCATGAGCACCTGATTGGTTTCAAAAGTGGGTACTGAAATGTCGTAAGTAAGCTTTCCTGCCTTGTCGGAAGGAAGAGTTGCTGTATAAACCCCATTGGCATCGGTAGTAAATGAAGTAGTGTATCCTGAGTAGGTAAAATTTGATACCCCAACTACATTATTAAAGAAAGACTCAATGTCGGGTTCAACCAAAACAGTAGCACCATTGGCAACCTCCTGAGCTGTATTTAGCAAATCGGTTTCATAGCTTACAACCCCAGTAACCGTCATTTGATTTGCAGGAATAGTAGATAAAACAGGGATTTGGACACTAAAATATCCGTTAACTGCTGCATTGGCAATAAAATCAACGGAAGTGTAATTGGCAACATCAATGTGTACAGAGTAGGAACCAGCCCGCAAGTTATCAAAGGTTGCCGAACCATCGGTGCCTGTTATAGCCGTATCCATGGAACTGTGGGTTTTTACAATAATTGTAGCACCACCCAATCCATTTAAGTTTTCAGTTGTGCTTGCCGATTTATAGGAAAAATCGGTTGATGCATCAACCACTTTAATGGTAAAGAAAACAGCATTAGCCATAGAATCAGCAATCATCGTATTGTTGTTGATTAATTGAATGGCATCATCCTCGGAGAATTCTTCTTTTTTACACGCATTGGTTAATACCAAGGCAAATAATAAAGCAACAGTTGAAAAGGTTGTTATTTTTTTCATAGTTAACTATTTATGTTATTTATTAAACAATTCTATCATATTTACACCAACGGATATTATGAGCGCATTACTGGTAAAATCAGCTTTATACTGATTTTGGAGATTGTATGTTGCCATATTGTTAATTGGAACGAAACCTAATTTATACCTGATATCAACACAATATGCTCCATATTCAAAACCAATTCCAAGTATTCCACTTAGGTTATAAGCGGCAAAGCTACTCGTAACATTATCGTAGTATCTATCGGATAAAACATAAGAAGTACTGGGATTGGTGTTGTTCGAAGTAACCGATAACAAATTATAAGCGTAGGCATTATATATTAAATCGAAGGAACCACCCGCAAATAATTTAGCATTCAATGAACCTAATTTTGGCAACGAAAAGCAGGCTAATACAGGGAACTCAAAATTATGAAGAACAATATTTGAATTAACCCGCTGTATGGTAATACTCTGAGAGTATGTTTCACTGGAGCTAATGCCATTGTAAAAATAAATATAGTTTGGATCCAGATGCATGGTTCCTTCTTTCACATAAAGAGCCTCAACGGACAATCCAATAAAGTCAGAAATTTGATACCCGGCAAATACTCCAAGGGAGAATCCCGTTCTGCTTTCGGTAGTTTCCATCTTTTGAAAATCCTGAGCAAATACGCTAGATACTAAGCCTCCTTTTGCTCCAAAGTAAAAGCGGTTATCTCCAGCACTTTGGCCAAGTCCCAAACTATGGGCATTCGGCAAAAAAAGTACTATGCAACAAAAAATAATTACTGATTTTTTCATAGGCTTCAAAATTTTAGTTTTTTGATTAGCACTAAATTATTATTGAATATTAAAAACAAATTTATTAAGTAGGTATTCTTTAACTATTTGCAGCGCCAATATGATTTTTCAAACGGATTATGGATAAAGGTACAAAACATAGAGAATCTAGATTATAAAAAAGAAACTATTTTTTAAAAATAATGAGTTATTGAATGGAATTATCAGAAAATCTGAAAAGTCTTATTCTATAATTGAAAAGGAATTCGGTGTTTGTCGAATGATGCAGATAGCTGAAACAAAAAAAGGTGCCCTAGTAGCACCTTTTTTGTATAGTTATAATTAAAAGTTAATTGGTCATTCCTGTTACAGCATCTAAAACCGGAAGAGCCGGTTTTTCTTGGGTTTTAACCAGATTCATTTCATCGATAAGGTTTTGAGCACCAGCAAATTTATCAATTATTAGCAGTACATATCGAATATCAACCACAATGGTTTTTTGGAGTTTGGGTTCAAAAGCAATGTCGCCGCTCATGGCTTCCCAGTTGCCATCAAAAGCCGCACCAATCAGATGCCCTTTTGCATTCAAAACGGGGCTTCCTGAATTACCACCGGTAATGTCGTTGTTGGTAGTAAAACATACGGTCATACTTCCATCGGCATTGCCATAAGGACCGTAATCTTTTCGGTTATAAATATCCTTTAATTTGGCAGGAATAGTAAATTCACGTTCGGTGGAATCTTCTTTCTCCATAACACCTTCCAAAGTAGTATAATAGGAATATTGGATAGCATCAGCAGGGCTGTAATCACCAACGGTGCCGTAAGTTAAACGCATGGTAGAATTAGCATCCGGAGCGTAGGCTTTGTCAGGGTTCATTTCCAATAATCCGGCCTCAAACAAACGCATACCTTCGTCAATTAGCAAATAATTAGGTTCCATGTTTCCACTCAAAACTACAAGTTGTGCCCTGATACTTTTACCGGTAATAAAAGCCGGATCTTTACTTATTGTTTTAGCGTTGGGTTTTGCTAAAAAAGAATTCAATTTAGCCTGATCAACAAAAATTGATTTTTTAAACAGGTCTTCTAAGAATTTGTCCACATCGCCTTTGTATTTTTTTACCAATACAGTATTAATATAATCAGGATAGTAGTTTGGTTTCACCTCCTTCAAATAGAGCTTAAGTAAGGCTGCTGAAGCTTTTTTATCGGTAGCTGCATCGTAATTTTTGAAAAAAGCGTCGGCTGCAGCCTGTAACTTTTCGGTAGCTTTTTTAATAAGTTGGGTACTGTCAGGGGTTAAAAGGGCCCCTTCCAAATTAGCTGCATTTAATGCAAACCTAAAGGCTTCGGCACCTGACCATTGTGTTTCAACTAAGTATTGCAAGGCATACTCGTAAGTACTATTGGCAGCTATGGCTTTTTCAATTTGAGGCAGTGCATTTCCGTAATTGACTTTGCGAGCCTCCGATTGGTTCATCCATTGTGTAAAATCTGCCTCTAATTTTTGTTTTTTATCAATTACATTCAATCGTTTCAATCCTTTGTTTTGGCCAATGGAGTACTTCCAATAATTGGATGAACGAGCAAATTTTGAAGAATATTGGATGCGCACTATATCACTATTATCCATGAATTCTTGCCAAATATCTTGTTTTAATCCCCGTATTTTAATGCGGTTGGCATTGGTAATTTCCATTTCATTTTTTACTTCCCACGACGTCATATAATGTGTGGTTGTTCCCGGATAACCCATAATAAAAGCAAAATCACCTTTTTCAACGCCATCGAGCGAAATGGGTAAAAAATGTTTGGGTTTGTAGGGTACATTTTCTTCAGAATATTTGGCGGGTTTACCATCAGGACCGCAATAAATGCGGAACAAGCTAAAATCGCCTGTATGACGGGGCCACATCCAGTTATCGGTGTCAGCGCCATATTTTCCAATCGATTCGGGTGGTGCACCAACCAGACGGATGTCTAGAAAGGTTTCATAAACAAAGAGGTAATAAAAATTCCCTTTAAACATTCCTTCAACACGTCCTTCGTAATGATTTCCGTTGGTAGCTTCATTTTCAATAACAGTTCCAACGCTATCAACAATAGTGTTACGTTGTGATTGATCGGCAGTTACTGGAATAGCTTTCAATATCCGTTCGGTTACATCTTCAACCCGGATTAAGAAAGAGGCCTTTTTATTAGGGTTTACTAATTCTTCTTTTTTACTCATTGCCCAAAAACCATCGGTAAGATAATCGTGCTCTACCGAACTGTGCGACTGAATTTCACCGTATCCGCAATGGTGGTTGGTAAGCACCAGACCTTCACCTGAAATTAATTCACCGGTACAACTCCCCCTATCGAGAGCAATAATGGCGTCTTTAATGCTTGCCTGATTAATACTATAAATATTCTCAGCAGTTAGCTGCATTCCCATTTCTGTCATGGTGGCCATATTTTTTTCAATCAGCAGGGGCAGCCACATACCTTCGTCAGCCTTTACAAAGACTGAAACTGTAAGTAAAAATCCCAAAAGGGACAATGAAAGTTTTCTCATTTTGAATTCAATTTATTTTGTTAAAAAAACGATGCAATTTAACCCTTTTATGATTTACAATCCATTTAAAACACATGTTTTATATATAGGTTTACTATTTGTATCGGATATTTTAAAATAGTTACATGCTGAGATTTATTTTTACTTTGGGATAGAATATCGAAAACCATTAG
>DYQV01000080.1 GCA_020719105.1 Rikenella microfusus | reverse complement strand
AATTTTGAGGTGTAGCTTAATCGTCAGGATTATTCTTGAATAATCCGGGTTAAATTTAAGCAGTTTCTAAGGATATTTTAAAAAACCTGGATTGGTATTTAATTAACGTTACTCTATTCACTGTTCACATAGCGCTTTATCTACTCTAAATCCAGTAAATCAATCAATTGAACCAAAACTATAGTGCTTTTATTTTTTTTGAGCACAGTGCATTCATAATTTTCAAGAATAAGCTTTTCCTTAACAACCGGTATTTTACCAAAGTTTAATATCAGATACCCGGCCAATGTTTCGTATTGCTCATCTTTTTTAATGGGGTGGGGCAATAATTCATTAATATCATCCAAAGCCGTGGATGCTAACACATGATAGGTTTTATCGCCAACTTTTTCAACAAACGGAATTTCATTGTCATACTCATCCTGAATTTCCCCTACCAATTCCTCCAGAATATCTTCCATGGTAATAATACCCTCGGTACCGCCATATTCATTTACAACCAAAGCTATTTGTTGGTGTTTGGTCTGAAATTCATTTAACAGCAAACCAATTGATTTTGATTCCGGAACAACAAGCATTGTCCGCATGATACTTCGTATATTGATGGGTTCTTTTTTACGCGCGGCTATCAAAATATCTTTTAAATAGACTACCCCTGCCACGTTATCAAGATTGTCTTCATAGCATGGAATGCGCGAATAGCTTTCATCAATAACTTTATTGAGCATGGCCTCATTAAAATCATTTAAATCGATGGCAAATACGTTTACCCTCGAAACCATTATTTGTTTGGCCGTTTGTTCCGAAAAATCGAAAGCATTCTTAATTATCTTATACTCGGCGGCATCAATTTTACCGCTCTCCTGGCCTTGTTTAACCAAATATTTTAACTCTTCACTGCTATGCACATCGGCACCATGCACCGGCGAAATGCCTATAAGTTTCAGAATAAAATTAGCCAAGCTATTTAGCATCCAAATTACCGGTTTGAAAACAATAAAGAAAAATTGTAATGGGTAAGTGATAAACATAGTTACTTTAACAGGCCGCTGAATTGCCAACGATTTGGGAGCCAATTCCCCGAATATTATATGCAAAACTGTAATAATGATAAATGCCACAGGTAAGGCAATGTTATGAGCAGTTTCGGGGTTGATAGTTAACCCCAGAAAAGTCATTGAATTTATGATTATTTTAGATACTACCGGTTCACCAATCCAACCCAGACCCAGACTGGCTAAGGTAATACCGAGCTGCGTAGCCGCAAGATATCCATCGAGGTGCGAAACGATGTGTTTTGAGAGCTTAGCAATGGAATTGCCTTGTGTTATCTTTACTTCAAGCTGCGATGCCCGAACTTTAACAATGGCAAACTCGGCGGCAACAAAAAAGCCATTCAAAAACACTAATAGGAATGTAATTAAAATATCTAATGCCATACTTTTTTATAAAATTTAAAGTGCAAATCTACAAAAATTTATTAGAAAATACCTTAGGAATTAGAGGGTTCAAGGTAGCAAACTGCTTAATTACAATGCTTTTCCTAAATCATATTTATTTTGATCCCACTTTGTTAACTTTGCAAAGGTTGTCTATATTTAACTATTCTTTTTAATTTAAAACTTAGCCCTATGAAATACCCATGAGCACAAATAAAAGCACACCAACCGAAAATGATAATATTTTGAAAAATGGCAATACATTAAATATCAATAAGATACAAAAATATAAACACATGAAAAAAATTAATTTAAAAATTCTATCATTCATTATTTTGACATTAATGCTTTCTTTCTCTTGTGAAAGAAATGAACCTTATTCAAACGCCAATACTGTAATTATTAATGGACAAGGAGAATCCAGTAATTATGTAATTACGGCAGAAGAAGCGGGTTCATTTGCTGCCAATTTCATGAACAAACGAAGAAATTTAAAATCAGTAATGACTGTAAAAAAAACAAAAGATTTTAATCTACCCATTAAAAACAGAAAACTTTTCGTTGTTCAATTTGAACCTAATGGTTTTGTATTAATGTCGGACAATATGAAAAACATTCCTGTTTTAGCATTTTCTGAAATTGGAACATTTGAATACTCTGATTTTGAACAATTACCTATTGGAATGAAAGAATGGATTTCAGAATCCATACTTTTAAACTATGAATTGGAAAGCGATTCACTTTTACAAAGAATGAACGACATAATATTCGAATGGGAGACTAACCTGCCGAAATTAAAAAGTACAAATATCATTGACCCTGATGATTGTCATACAACTTACCTTGGACACTCGCAAGACATTTTTGATGCATGTATGCTGCAAACCCATTGGAATCAGAGATTACCTTATAGTTTAAACACCCCAACTTGTAGCAGCGATGGTACACATACACCTGCTGGTTGCGTAGCGGTTGCAATGGCGCAGGTAATGAATTTTTGGGGACATCCATCAAGTTTTAATTGGGATATTTTACAAAACACGTACCCAACGTATTCAACCACAACGAGTGCTTATGAAGTTGCCCGATTAATGAAAGATATTGGCACCCGTGTTAATATGGATTATGGCTGTGATGGTTCAAGCGCTTCGAGCAACAAAGCAAAAAAAGTACTTGACGATGATTTTAGTTATAGCAACAATATTACATATACTGATTTCAATATCGATAAAATTGTGCAAAATCTTCAATGGGGATATCCTGTAATTCTTGGTGGATACCGTACAAGAAATAACATTCTTAATATTTATTGGTACACTAATGGCCATACTTGGGTTTGTGACGGGCTATGGGAGGAATATGATAATTTTGAAGTAAATTGCCCTACTGTCGGCGGTACTCCATTAATAAGTAATGAAACTCGAAACTATCGGTATTATTTACACATGAACTGGGGTTGGGGAAGCACCTTACAAAATGTTTGGTACTTTAGTAATAATTTAACTCATCCCTTATATTCAGATAATGATTACCAATGGAAAAAAGATATGATAATAAATATTCACCCCTAAAATTTAATTTTATGAAATACCCATGAGCAGAAAAAGCACACCAACAGAAAATGATTATTTTTAAACATAACAATAGATTCTATATCAATAACATACAAAATATAAACACATGAAAACAATAATAACAATTTCCCTAGCATTTTTAACTTTTTTTGGTTGTGATAAAGAAAAAGGAGAAGTAGTCTGTTCATCTGCTGAATTTATATTTGTAAATCAAAATGGCGATGATATTTTTAATCCAAACACATCAAACTATTTGGAATTGTCAGAATTTGCAGCATACACAAAAGATAGTATTAATACGTTAAATTTTACAGACACCTTAAATGGAATGAATGTTTTTGATATATGGTTACATGGTGAAATAGAAAAAGAAGGAATAACTTATTTTAAATTTGGAAATATTACCATTGATACTGTTTATGCAAAATTAAAGGAAAGGGGAAATAGCATTTTTATTAGCGAATTATACTATAATGATAGTTTAATTGAAAAAAATAAGAGTGTGGGTGAATGTGGTGATACTCACATGATTATAATAAAAGTGGATTAAAACTAGAAAACATTTTTCAAATTAAGTAAAACGGTGAATTGAAAAGCAATTGGAGGTCAATTAATACTTTATTTGCATAAATATGAAAACGATAATAACAATTTCCCTATCAGTTTTGACTTTTTTTGGTTGTGATAAAGAAAAAGGAGAAGTAGTCTGTTCAGATGCAGAATTTATATTTGTAAATCAAAATGGCGAGGATATTTTTAGTGATTCTACAGAGGGACATTTGGAAATCTCTGCTTTTTGTATTTATACTCCTGACAACTCTGTAACATTGAATTATTATGTTTACAATACGAATGATACAAATTATTTTGAGCCGGGTAACAATTTGAGTTATATGTATGAATTTCAAATAGGAATTAACGGGCTTTTAGGAGATGGAATAACCTATTTAAAATTTGGTGACATTTCTGTTGACACTATTTATGCTAAGTATAAAGAAAAAGGGAATAGCCTTTTTATTAGCGAATTATACTATAATGATAGTTTAATTAAAAATAATGATGGTGGAACTCAATGTGGAACCAATACACACATAATAACCGTAAAAGAAGATTAAACTTAGAAAACATTGTTTCAAATTAATTATATCCGTGAATCGAAAAGCAGTTGGAATTTTACTAATCCTTTCGTTAGCATTGCATCAATTAATAAAGGCGCAAAACGGGCGCTATTCTGGTATGGGTGATGCCTCCGTAATGCTTTCCGATTTTTGGTCGGCATTTGGCAATCAAGCCGGTTTAGCCAATATAACTATTCCCGAAGCTGGTATTTGCTATTACAACCAATACCTGATGTGGGAAACGGGAACCCAAACCGGAGCTTATGTGTTACCTACCCAAAGCGGTAATTTTGCCGCATCCTTCAGTCATTATGGCTTTTCCTTGTATTCCGAGAATAATATCGGTGTCGCATTCGCCCGTAACTTTGGGAGTATGTGGTCGGCATCGCTCCAGTTCGATTACTTGTTTTATAACCAATCGGACGATTATGGTAACCAGGGCGCTTTTTTGTTTGAACTGGGGATTATTACCAAACCCATTGAAAATCTTTCCATCGGTGCCCATCTTTACAATCCGGCAAGGGCAAAACTTTCCGACTACCAAAATGAGCGGGTGCCTACCGTTATGCGCTTTGGCCTTGGTTATCAGTTCGATGAGTGGGTATTGGTAACCCTTGAAACCGAAAAAGATTTGGAACAAAAGGCACGGGTAAAATGCGGGTTGGAATACCAGCCGGTAACTTCCTTGTTTTTAAGGGCTGGTCTGCTTACACAGCCCAACCAGTTCTCCTTGGGCATGGGATATAAAATTCAGAATTTTACAACCGACTTTTCTTTTGTCACCCACGAATCATTACCCATATCGTCGCAACTATCATTTAAATATACGTTTAATTAAAAAAATATTAATAAACAATAAAGTAAGAATAAATAAACAATGTTAAATCAATGCAGTTTAGTTATGGATTTTGCCCTGAAGGGGCATCAGCAATAGAGTAGGGCACCGCCCTACTACTAATTAGTCATCTCATATACAGAGCCCTGAAGGGGCGTAAGCTTGCGCCCTTTCAGGGCTAAAAAAGAGGAATATATTGTACACAGGACGTTGCCCTGTGCTGTTGCTAAAAGGCTTTCAGCCTTTCATTATCTAAACGAAATTGAATCTTAATTAACAATGAACAAATAATAAACTATGGAAACACTCAACACCATCTGGCAGTTTCTGAAACCCGTTTTACTGAATACCGCCTTTCAATTCCTGGCCATTTTTGGGATTTTTTTCTTTTTTGGAATTATCCTTTATTTATTGGCACGCTTTACAAGGGTTGTCTTTGTGAAAAGCATTGGTTACAAATTCGATGTTTTTGTTACCGGATGGTTAGGAACACCGGTACATGAGCTGGGTCATGCGTTGCTTTGTCTTCCTTTTGGTCATCAGATTACGGAATTGAAACTATATACACCCAGTAGCGAAGATGGAACTCTTGGGTATGTAAAACACAGCTATAATACAAAAAATATCTGGCACCAGATTGGCAACTTTTTTATTGGCATGGGGCCCATCCTGTTTGGCTCATTTGTGCTATTCCTGCTTATCAAATATATGTTGCCCGACAACGTTGCCTTATTAAAAATGGTGAACTCACAAGGAGCCGACTTTACAACATGGCATGGGTTCTTAAATCAGTTTGTTCAGCTTTATCATGCCGGAATCCAGTTTCCCGGATTGTTGTTTTCCTATACTAATTTTCATTCCTGGCAGTTTTGGCTGTTTTTATATATTTCGCTCAGCATTGCGTCGCACATGGAATTAAGTCCACCCGATTTAAAAGGCGTTTGGACCGGGTTATTGGCCATTATTTTACTCTTTTTTGTTATTAATTGTATAGGTGAGGCTTTTCATTTTTCTGTTTCCGGATACATGACCAACATTTCACGATACACTAATATTTCAGCCGGTATTTTTTCTTTTGCTACTATTTTATCTCTGTTATTCTTTGTGAGTTCGTGGGTGCTCTTGAATATTTACACTTTGTTACGTTTTCAAAAACCGTTTCATCCATTTGCCTGATGATCAAAAAAATCGCCATTGCTTGTTTTTTGCTGTTTTTTGCCGGACTGGTTAACGCCCAAGAGCAAAAAAGTTATCAGCAAGCCGTGGAGGATTTGGTTGAAGAGCTGGTATCAACCAGCGATCAGGAACAGGATTATTCTTCAGTAGTTGAGGAGTTACTGTTTTTTGCTGAAAACCCGCTTAATATTAACAGTGCAACCCTTGAAGATTTTGAAAAACTGGTGATGCTTACCGATTTTCAGGTAAAAAGTTTGCTTGCTTACCGCGATAACAGCGGTGAATTGGCAACCATTTATGAGTTGCAACTGGTTCCGGGCTTCGACTTCCCAACTATTAAAAAAATGCTTCCCTTTGTTACTGTGGCACCAGTTCAACTAAGCCAAGCCCTTGAACTTAAAAAAGCATTAAAATATAGCCGGAACGAACTAATGGCACGAACTTCAGGGAACATTGAACGGGCCGATGGCTATGCCGCAATCAGCGATTCGGTGCGTAATGCTAATCCATCGAAGTATTATCCAGGAAACCGGATGCGGGTATATACCCAATACAAATATTCGTTTCAAAACAAGCTACTTATGGGCATTACTGCCGAAAAAGATCCGGGCGAAGAATTTTTTAAAGGCAGCCAAACCAATGGGTTCGATTACTATTCGGCTTTTTTGCAACTTAACGATGTAGGAATAATTCAATCGGCCGTTTTGGGCGATTTTCAGGTACAATTTGGACAGGGATTGGTGATGGGCTCATACATAAGCATGGGAAAATCGTCCATGGTTACGGGTATCCGTAAAAAGAATATGGTACTGAAGAAATACTCCTCAACCGATGAAAACCAATACATGCGAGGGGCAGGAGTAACTTTGAAACTCAGCAATCTCACCCTCACAGCATTTGGCTCCCACAAACCGATGGATGCCAATTTGCAGGTTTCCGATACGCTTACTTCCGATGAAGAAGCGACCTCACTTCAAATTTCCGGAATACATGCCACTCCTGCTCAATTGGCTGATAAAAGTGCTCTTACTGAAACTGCTGCCGGAGGTAATATTAAATGGAGGTATAAGCAATTTCAACTGGGTGTTTCCGGATTGGCATCCAAATACAGCACCCCATTAGCCGTGTCCAATCAACCAGCAGATGTATATAAATTTTCGGGGACACATAACCAAAACTTGGGAGCCGATTTCCAATTTCTGTTTCATTCGGTGCATTTATTTGGCGAAGCGGCACTTTCATCGAATAAAGGAAAGGCTGCTCTACTGGGAGCTTTGCTGGAATTGAATTCACAAGTTAGCGTTTCGGTGCTTTACCGGAATTACGATAAAAAATTTCAAGCCCTTCATGGGAATGCTTTTGCCGAAGGTTCAAAGAACCAAAACGAACAAGGTTTTTATGCTGGAATCCAGTTATTTCCTGTAAAGAAATGGAAACTGTCGGCTTATTACGATTTTTACCGGTTTCCCCGAATCACCTCACAATCCGATGGCCCTTCGCAGGGAACTGATTACCTGATACAGGCCGATTTTGTGGCCAACCGCATGGTGAGTATGTATTGGCGGCTAAAAAGGGAACTGAAGGAAACCAACGGTACTACCGGAACGGCAGAAATTGCACCACTTACCCAAGTTGACCAAGCCAATGTAAGGTATCAGTTGAATTATTCGGTAAACGAGAAATGGCGTTTTAAAAATAGGGTAGAAGTGAGCCGTTATATCTTGGAACCCAACAGTCCGGAATACGGTTATCTATTGTATCAAGATGTTGGTTGCAGCCCATTCCGTATCCCACTTTCCTTAACATTCCGCTATGCCATTTACCAAACAGCATCGTACAATACCCGCATTTACACCTATGAATCGGATGTGTTGAATGCATTTTCGGTTCCCGCCTTATACGACAAAGGGACCCGCATTTATGCAATGTTGCAGTATGAGTTTTCGCCCAATTTGGAATGTTGGCTGCGCTATGCCCAAACCTATTATGCCGACAAAACAGAAATAGGTTCCGGCATGGACCAAATTGCCGGTAACACAAAAAGTGAGGTTAAGTTTCAGGTTCGGTGGAAGTTTTGAGAGGAATAATCCAGTCTTCAAAATTATTTTGATTGATAACCTGAAAGCTTGAATCTGTATAGGTATTTTGCCATTGCGAAGGTGTTTTCACTTTCCCTTCCTTCCATTTGAATTCATAGCCAAAAAGTCTTCCATCCCTTTCTTCAACCCAGTCAATTTCCTGTTGGTCGTAGGTTCTCCAAAAATAATTATTTGAGGGCATTCGGGTATATTCCTGAAACTTAATTCGTTCACTAATCATATAATTTTCCCATAATTGACCCACATCATTCCGTGATGCAACTGAGTTAAAATTCGCAATAACAGCATTCCGTATCCCATTATCAAAAAAGTACCATCTGGAATTTTTGGTTATTTCTTTTCGTAAATTTCTACTAAATCCTTCTACCTTATGGATTATATAACCTTTACTTAATAAATCGAGGTATTTTTCTACCGTGTTTTTACTAATCCCAAGCTGTTTGCCCAATTCTTGTAACGAAACCTCTCCTCCTATTTGAAATGCAATCAACCTCAAAAGATTAAATATTTTTTGTGAATTCTTTATGTTTTCATAAACCAAAATATCTTTTAGCAGGTATGAGCTCACCATTTCATTTAAGTAATCAATCTTATCCAGTTGGTCGGGAAGGTGCAATAGTTCGGGGTAATTGCCAAAAACAAGTCGTTCCTTTACCTTATCAATTTTGGATATAGGGTTTTCAATCAGATTGTATTCATTTTCGGCTAAAGCATATAAATTGAATGAATATTTACGGCCAGTCAGTGGTTCACCGGCATCTTTATGAATATCAAATGCTGAAGAACCGGAAATGATTACCCGTAATCCTTCAATTTCATCAATCATAAGTTTAAGTTTTAATCCAATTTCAGGTATTTTTTGAGCTTCATCAATATACAAAAGTTTATACGAGCCAAGTATCTGCTTATAATTTTCAATAGTCCTTATAGCCAGTTTATCGTGAACATTTATATCTTCTCCATTTAAAGTCAAGAAGGGTTCACCAATTTTCGATAGAATCTCTTTAACAAGCACCGTTTTCCCAACTCTTCGAGCTCCAAAAACTATAACAACCTTATTGGGTTGAAGTTTTTTAAGTATGTTTTCAGATAATTCTCTGACTAAATAATCCATAATACCGTCATTAATATGACGCAATTTAGTCTAATTCTGTCATATTTGCAAACATTAACAATGATTTTCGCCCAATTTGG
>DYQV01000554.1 GCA_020719105.1 Rikenella microfusus | reverse complement strand
CTTACCTACAACGAATTTATTGCCGAACTGGCCAAAAAGAAAATAAAGCTCTCACTTTCCGACGAAGCCGAATGGGAAAGCTACTTTACCACGGAAGCCGCAAAAGCCTTAGCTATAAAGAAGAGCATCGATACCACCGATAAAGAGATTGACCAAATGGTTTATGGACTTTATGGGTTGAGTGAGGAGGAGATTAAAATTGTGGAGGGGGAAAAATAGGTACCAATACAAGTATTAATTAGTCAAGCGTGAAAAAGTGGTTTTGCATATGTTAATATATTGAATATCTTGCATATGAATATTTTCAGGCATGTTTTTTTTGTGATTAAATTTACCAGGTTTTTACATCGTAAATGAATTTTATGGTAGAATTTGCCTAGTTTATATTCTCTTTTAAACTAGTATAGGAATAAAAGGTTGTAATGCATATTACTGTTAACTGATTTTAATGCTTAAGTACCATGTTAAATTTTACCGGTGCGGCGGGCAGGCGAAATTTGGTGTGGAATTTAGATAATTCCTGAATAGAAGCATTTCCAATTGAAAACTACAGATGCACTTTATCACAGAAGGTTAATCGAAGAATGAATTGAATTATCTAAATTCGGAAATTTCGCTTGACTTTTGGTCCTTTTGGTCAAGCAAAAGGACAGAGAAATTAAAAATATTGGGGTTTTTCACGTTCGACTAATTAGTACAAGTTTATACGTTGAATTGTTTCTTAAAATTAGTTACATTTGTAACTAATTCAATTAACACCTATTTAGCAATGCATTCAAAAAACACAAGCCTAAGCACTGAATCCAACCTAGTAGCATGGGTTGACGATTACACCCCTGAGCTTTATTCATGGGCACTGCATAAAATTTCGGATGTGGAACTGGCTAAAGATTTGGTACAAGATACTTTTTTGGCAGCAGCCGAAAAAATTACCGCTTTTCAAGGCGACAGTTCACCCAAAACGTGGTTATTTGCCATATTAAACCACAAAATTATTGATGTATATCGAAAAAAAGTGCATAAGCCCGTTGTTATTGAGAGTGATAGCCTTTCCAATTTTTTTGATTCCGATGGAGCATGGAAAAAAGAAAAGCAACCCGATGCCTGGGATGAGGATGAAACCCATTTGTTGGATGATGCTGATTTTCAGATGATTTTGAAGAAATGTTTGGATGCACTGCCTGAAAAATGGAGCACTTGTGTAAAATTAAAATACTTAACTGAAAAAAATGGCGATGAAATTTGTCAGGAATTAAACATGACTACTACCAATTACTGGCAAATCATTCACAGAGCTAAATTACAACTGCGAGATTGCGTTGATACAAATTGGTTTAAAAAATAATAAAATGAAAAAATTGATGCATCTTCTATTTCTGTCGTGCTTAAAAGCTACCGAGCTGATAGAAAAGAGATTACACTATAAACTGGTTTGGCACGAAACCTTACAGCTTAAAGTCCACAAAATGATGTGCGATGCATGCAAATCATACGAAAAACAATCGGTTTTTCTTGAACACAACATTGCTCAAAAACTCAAAATAATTGAAAAAGAACCTATGGACATTGAAAATTTGAAACAATTAATCCATAGCCATCTCGAAAAAAATAAGCATTAAATCGCTGACAATGCACCTATTCCCAATTACAAAACTCGCCATAAATGCAGCCTTCGAGCCTACAGCGTTGAAGCGTGCCATTCAAATTGGGTTGGCATCAAGTATGGTCTTTATTTTGCTATTAATTGTTTTTCCCAATCACAGTTGGCACTTAAATTTTTTATCTGCATTGTTTGCCTTCAGTATTCCCTATGGCGCCTCAACATTTTTCGCCATTACTCAAGTTACAAGAATTAAACCCGGTAAAACATCGCACATTGATGCTTTGTTGGTTTGTAAAAGTTGCAAAAAAACAAATTTCCAT
>DYQV01000553.1 GCA_020719105.1 Rikenella microfusus | reverse complement strand
TGAGGTGTAGCTTAATCGTCAGGATTATTAATGAATAATCCGGGTTAACTAATATGATGTATTTTAACACCTTAATCGTTGATAAATTCTACCCATGTTATATGATTTATGTCATTTTGATAGGAGGTGTAATGTTCTATTTTTGAACCCACTAAACTACAAGCAAAATGAAAACTACAGTATTAAAATGGAAAGAGGAATTTAGTGTTGGGTTAAGCTCTGTTGATAAGCAACATCAGCGGTTTTTGGAAATTATTAATTTATTGGGCGATTGTATCGCGGAAAAAACATATAAGGAAAAAGGAAATCAAATCTTTTTTGCTTTACTTCATTTTGCTGATGAATACTTGTTAAAAGAAAAAATGTTGGCAAATAGTTTGAGCAAACTGGATTACTCATTTTTTAGGGAAAAGCACAATGAATTTCTTGGGAAGCTAAAGTATTTTAAAGATAGTTACACGGAAAATCCTACTGAAGAGGTATTCATTGGTTTGTACAATTATTTAAAATCAATGTATCCCGAATACCTGGCCCACTACACTCCCACGTTGGTTAGAATTCTAAAAGAGAACGGAATAAGTTAGTTTTAGTTTTTAAAAAATGTAAAGTTAAGCAACGGTAAAATTAAACCAACCGGGTAACTTCAGCAGAACCGGTTAGGCGGTTGTTTTTAAAATCAAATCCGGTAATTAGCAAAACCCCCGGTTTTTTGCCTTTCTCAAAACTGCCCAGGTAGCTTTCCATTCCTAATGCCTTGGCTCCATTTAGCGTTGCCCACACTAATAATTCCTGAAAAGTAACTTCAGGGAAATGTTGTTGCAGGATTATCATTTCATCCAAAATTGAGAGTCGTGGGTTGGATGCCAAATTATCGGTTCCGATGCAAGGCTGGAGTTGGTTTTCCATCATAACATCACCAATCGCATTTATGCCGCGGCTCCACATATAACGCAAGGCTTTTTCGGCCTCCTTTTCAATACTGTCGGGGTTTTGCCCTCGGAGCAGAGTTATCTGCTTAATTAATTCAGGAATTCCAATGCCTTCCGGAATTTGACCTTTGAGGTGCGACAACTCCAAATGGCAATGAGCATTTACAAAACCGGGTACCAGAATGCCGCTGTAAAATTCCAATCCGGCAATTTCGTGCAACGTTTCTCCTCCACCAACAATGTCAAGAACTTCCCCCTCATCCGATAAAACCAAATATCCGTTTTTAATTGGAGGTTTTGAAATGGGAAAAACCATGTTAGCGGCTATTTTTCTCATTCTTTTTGTTGTAATGATAGTGAACATTCTCAGTTCCGGTGGTATTTACCTTTACTTTTTCAATCTCCTTTGAAGGATTGGTAAAATAAATTCCACAACTTATACATTGATAACTGTAAGGGTTTTTAGGTTCCCCACAGGCCGGACATAGCAACTCGTTTTTCATCCACTCTTGCTGTTTTTTCCATAATTCCAGTTCACCCAAATCAAAGGTTGTTCCTGAAATTTGGAGGATGCTTTTTTTTATCCCGGCAACCGATGTATGAATGCTGATAAAATAAAAGAGAATTCCGAAGACTATCGATAAATAGAAGAAAAGCTGGTTTTGATAGTACTTAAAAAACAGACCTAAAGCCAAAAAAATAAGTAGTAAAAGGTTGAATTCAAAGAGAGATAGCGTAAAGGAAACCTTTCCCGTTATGGGGTCGGGTTGAAACCGGAACGTTACTTTTATGGGAATCTTTGAAACAGGGTTGGGAACCAAGGCCACTAAGCTTTCATTGAAAAAAGCACCCTTATATTCAGTCTCCAATCGGTTCATAAAAAGGGGATTGTCAAAATAATCCGGTTTGTAAAAGATTAATTCATCGTGGAAACAAAACGGAAAACTTTGATTAATACGCTGTGCCAGTTTTTTAATACCTATACCCATTTATTG
>DYQV01000552.1 GCA_020719105.1 Rikenella microfusus | reverse complement strand
CCGGTACATACTGCGCCGGAACTTCATTGCCTTTCAGGTCTTTCCAAATTTTCTTACTCATAATTTAAATTGTATTATCAAATGGTTTACTTTCAATTTCCCTGATTCTGATTGTATCATCCTTATTATCCTTATTGAAGTTACGAACAGTTATTTCAGTGCTTGCCCGATCTAATTCGTACTTTAATAGGTTGTTGGCTTGTTTTGCTAAAGCTGATTGAGCCTTAGCTTTTTCAACTGTAATTACATCTTTGTCCAGCATTTCCATCTGGTTGCATATAAATGTAAAAAGCGATTTACTGTTAACTGGTGTCATATTGTTTTGTAATTTTTAAAATGAATACTTTTATTAAAAAATGTTATCATTAAGTGATTTATCTCAATTTCTGTTAGTTTGTTTTGTAATAATTTTTCAGGGAATAATTTTGGAAAAAATTTATTAAGTCGTTTGATTTCATATTTCATAAACTCATTATTTATTTTGGAAAAGTCCATTTTTAAAAACTTATTTAATTTAACCCATACCCAAACTTTACTATTATAACCATAACCATGAACAGTGAATCTGATAGACCTATCTTCAAATAAATCATGTATTATTTGATCTGGGATTGTTCTAAAAAAATTATCGTTACCACATGCAATATCTTTAATCAATTTAGATTTTAAGATTCCTTGAGTTCTTAATGTCATTATCATATTGACAAATTCATTTTGACTATGCTTATCATTTCGCGAATTGGATAATCCATGATACATCCAAATTGATAATGTCGGTACTCCAAAATCATTTAACATATCTACTTCATATTTTTGCCAATTGCTTTTATTAGAATTAAATGACTCTCCAAAATTAAAAATAGCATCTCTATAAGTATTCTTATAATACGTTTCTCCATCCACTACAACACTTTTCTCGTATTCTTCACATACCACAATTGAACCATCTTGCCGGTATTCGTTATCACCTATTTTAACATATTGTAAGTCCATTGTCGAATTGTCGAATTACCTAATTGTCGAATTTTTCCGTTTTTCCTCTTCCAGCTTCATAATTTTATCCATCGCTTCTTCGCTCCATTTGCCTATCATCACGATGCCCACAATCACGCCCACGAAGCACAGAAACATAATCCCTACTATTAATTTTGCTATCATCTTTACTTTTTTTTGATTTGATTTATAACTCTAAGTACTTTAGGCACTCCTAACTCCTAACTTCTTATTCCTAACTTCCTACCTTTAAGGTTAAAATTGTTAGCCATCCCATCTGAGTATCCTAAAATAGGCCTGCTTTGCTGTATGTTTTTCAGCTTCGCATTGATGGTGCTGATGTCAACCGTTAGCGAAGCCCGTTCGGCAGCCTTTTTCTGATATTCCTTTAACCCTACACAGCAACCCATTTCCATTGTTACCACGTCGAGCCGTGCCTCCTTTACGGCCAGCAATTCGGTATATTTCTGTTTCAGTGTGTACCGTTCCACTTTCTGCGCGTTGTCTAATTCCTGTTTCATAATTTTAATTTTTGTTATTTGGCTTCGCCGTCATTGGTGGTCATTAGGTTGTCATTTGGCTTCGCCGTCAATGACTATCAATGCCTATCAATGCCTATTTAATGACTATCAATGCCTATCAATGCCTATTTAATGACCATCAATGCCTATCAATGCCTATTTAATGACTATCAATGCCTATCAATGCCTATTTAATGACTATCAATGCCTATCAATGCCTATTTAATGACTATCAATGCCTATCAATGCCTATTTAATGACTATCAATGCCTATCAATGCCTATTTAATGACCATCAATGACTACCTAATGACTATCAATGCCTAATTCAATCTCATAAACCTTTTCTCATCCTTAGCATCTGCCTCAGTTTTCCGAACAATATTGTGGAGTTTCCTTTTCAGGATGCGTAGTTCGTC
>DYQV01000079.1 GCA_020719105.1 Rikenella microfusus | reverse complement strand
CAATTTTGAGGAGGAGCTTTATCGTCAGGATTATTCTTGAATAATCCGGGTTATATCAAGCCACTTCAAATTTTGAGGTGGCTTTTTTTTGCCTTACGTTTTTTATTAATGTGCCGGTAAAAGGATTGATTGCTATAAAAAACCCAATTAATTGGATACCTTTGTCAAATAAATATTAAACGACAGCGTTTTTTGATGGTGAAGAATAGAGTTGATTTGATGGCCTTCCTCCAAAAGCCTTACCCTTTTAATGAGGATTTAAAGCACAATACGAAAGTAATCTTATTTATAAGTATCAGTATTTTTGCTTTCCTGCTATTGTTTCAGCCGATCAGCATTAATGCGCTCCCCAATCAGCAAAAAATTAATTTAATTATTGGTTTGGGAGTAGTTACTTTTTTATCGTTGAGTCTCAATTTGCTCATAATTCCCAGCTTGGTTCCCCGGATATTTTTACGCAAAGAATGGCTGGTTTGGAAGGAAATCCTATGGAACTTATGGATGCTATTTACTACCGCCATTGGTTATTTGGCATCATATAAAGTTTTGGGAATCCTTGTTTTCGATTTTCAGATGGTTATGAAGCTATTGTTAGTGGCAGTTGTACCGTTAACTATTCTAATTATTTTTAATCAGGACCGTTTGTTGAAGCTTCATTTGAAAACAGCCAACGATTTAAATGCCCGCCTCAAAGAAAATAGGAATGAAGCAGAAAAATTGGTTCATTTCGATTCAGAATATCAGAAAGATAAATTGTCGATTAAGGTGAAATTCCTGATTCTAATTAGAAGCGCAGATAACTATATTGAGGTTTTTTGGAAAGACGGAAATGTTGTAAAAAGCCAGTTAATCCGAAGCAGTTTGTTAAGGGCACAGGAATTACTACAGGACTATAGTTATATTTTTAAATGCCATCGGTCATTTTTAGTGAACATAAATCTGGTTGATAGGGTAGAAGGCAATTCACAAGGTTATCGGTTGTTTTTCGAAAACCTGGATTTTGATGTTCCCGTTTCTAAAGTTTCCATAAATCAGTTAAAAGAAATTGTTCGGAGTATTTAAACCAGCATAATTTCGCACCCGTATTTTATATTTTCATCCCTATTTTTGAAATTCATCCCTTTTTCTTTCCATAAGACCCGTTTTTTAATTCCGCGATCAACTCGTATTTATTTTTGAGCAATCAAAATTAAACGGTAAACAATGGAATCTTTAGAAATTGGAAAAATAAAAATTAGAGTTCCCATCATTCAAGGTGGTATGGGTATTGCAATTTCAAAATCGGGTTTGGCATCGGCAGTTGCGAATCAAGGGGGTGTTGGAGTTATTTCTGCAGCAGGTATTGGTATGACAGAACCCGATTTTGAGAAGAATAGCCGGGGGGCTAATCGACGGGCCCTTCGTAGTGAAATTCAAAAAACACGTTCCTTAACCAAGGGTGTAATAGGGGTAAACTTAATGGTAGCATTATCCGATTACGATGAACTTTTAAAGATTTCCGTTGAAGAAAAAGTAGATATTGTTTTTATGGGAGCCGGGTTGCCACTAAAGCTTCCCGATTTTGTAATGGAAATGGGTTTCGATGCTATTCACACACGATTTGTTCCGAAAGTATCTTCGGCTAAAGCGGCAAAATTAATTTTTCAATATTGGTCACAGAAGTTCAATCATATACCTGATGCCGTGGTGGTTGAAGGTCCATTGGCAGGTGGTCACCTGGGTTTTAAAATGGAAGAGCTGACAGGCGATGTTGTTCCTTTAAATCAGTTAATCCGCGAAACGGTTGAAATATTAAAGGAGTATAAAACTCCTGAAGGACTTGAAATACCAGTAATAGCAGCTGGTGGAATATATACAGGGGTTGATGTTGTTGAAATTATGAAAGCGGGAGCAAAGGCGGTAAAATTGGGTACCCGATTTGTAACTACCCACGAATGCGATGCTGATTTGGCTTTTAAACAAAGTTATATTAACAGTTCTGAAAAAGATATTACCTTAATCCAGAGTCCGGTAGGGTTGCCTGGAAGGGTTATTGACAGCGAGTTTGTTCAACAAATAAAAAGAGGCGAAACCAAACCTTTTAATTGCCCTTGGAAATGCTTAAAAAATTGCAATTACAAAGAAGTTCCCTATTGTATCTCGAAAGTATTGCTTAACTCAGCTGAAGGAAAAATGGACGATGGCTTTGCTTTTGCAGGTTATAATGCCTACAGGGCTACAAAAATTGTTTTTGTAAAAGAAATATTCGACGATTTGATTCATGGCTATGATGCCGAAATATTGAAAAACCAATCCCTTTTAAAAATAGGAGGGGTGTCGTCGAGGGCAAAAGTAGCTGTATAGAAAAAAAGAGCCGTGTAAGTTAAAACACGGCTCTTTTTTACCCTATAAGTGGTAAATCGTTTATTCAACATTAAAAACTTCTTTGAAAGCTTTTCTGAAGGAATCTTTAGGCAAGGCACCTTGAGCCATTTGTGGCTGGCCTTCTTTTGGAACAAATAGCAGCGATGGAATGCTTTGAATGCCAAACATGGCTGATAATTCCCGCTGATCTTCAGTGTCAACTTTATAAATATTAAGCTTTCCATCGTATTCGGTAGCTAACTCTTCCAAAATAGGAGCTACCATTTTGCATGGACCGCACCAATCTGCATAAAAGTCAATAATGCAAGGGATCTCACCTTCGAATTTCCATTCTGTGTTTTGCTCAAAGTTGAAAACTTTGGTTTTGAATGTTTCCTGTGTTAAATACTCAATCATGGTAAATTGTTTTTATGAAATTTATAATATATTCAAATATGTAATTAAGTAGATATGTTACAATTAATATGCCAAATATTTTGGTATCGCAAATTTCTATGGATGATATGATACAAAAACTGTGAAGGCAACTAATCAATCTTGATTATAAATTAGGTTATATAACAACTTGCAATCAAAAACGTTTAATTTTGACCCGAATTATATTTTGTTGGTCATTGAGATGGAGAAACATTTGCAGCATAGTATTTTTGTTAAAGTAGGGGAGGTATGTAAGAGCCAAAACCAGGAAGCGTTTGTAATTGGTGGTTTTGTGCGCGATATTTTATTGCAACGACCAAGTAATGATATTGATATAGTTACATTAGGAAGTGGGATTGATTTCGCTCAAAAAGTGGCTCGTTTGCTCGATCCTAAGATCAAAGTATCAGTTTTTAAAAACTTTGGAACGGCCATGTTTCGTTACCGCGATTTGGAGGTTGAATTTGTAGGTGCCCGTAAGGAATCATACCAGCGCGATTCCCGCAAACCAATTGTTGAAGATGGAACTTTGGAAGATGATCAAAAACGACGCGATTTTACCATCAATGCGTTAGCCATAAATTTACACCCCGATCATTTTGGGGTTCTAGTGGACCCTTTTAATGGAATTCAGGATTTGCACCATAAAATTATTAGAACCCCATTAAACCCTGATACTACCTATTCTGACGATCCATTAAGAATGTTGCGGGCCATACGATTTGCCAATCAATTGGGTTTTGTAATTGAGGATCAATCTTTAAAGGCTATTGAGCGGAACAAAGAGCGCATTGCTATTATCTCCTATGAACGTATTATTGAGGAGCTTAATAAAATTATGATGTGTGCAAAGCCTAGTATTGGTTTTAAATTGCTTCAAACTACCGGGTTACTAAAAATAGTTTTTCCTGAATTGGACGCTATGAAAGGAGTTGATGAAGTAAAAGGTCATCGGCACAAAGATAATTTTCAGCATACGTTACAAGTACTCGACAATATTTGCTTGACCACTGACAATCTATGGCTTCGATGGTCAGCTTTATTGCACGATATAGCCAAACCAAGAACAAAAAAATACATTGATTCCCAAGGTTGGACTTTTCATGGGCATGAGTTTATAGGAAGCAAAATGATTCCGGCAATTTTTAGAAATATGAAGTTGCCTTTGAATGAAAAAATGAAATATGTTCAAAAAATGGTAAGCCTTCACATGAGGCCCATTGTATTATCGCAGGAAGTAGTTACTGATAGTGCTGTACGCAGGTTGCTTTATGATGCCGGAGACGATATTGACGATTTGCTGGTGCTGTGCGATGCTGACATTACATCAAAGAATCCTGACAAAGTGGCAAAATATTTAGATAACTACCAACTGGTCAGGCGCAAGTTAAAGGAGGTTGAAGAAAAAGATAAGTTGCGGAACTGGCAACCACCTATATCTGGAGAGGAAATTATGGAGGTATTTGGGCTTTCCCCTTGCCGACAAGTGGGAATCATTAAGGATGCCATCAGAGATGCCATTTTAGACGGAGAGATTGAAAATATTTATCTGTCGGCTTATCAGCTTATGCTTGAAAAAGGAGAAAAACTTGGATTAAAACCGGTAAAAAAGAGCTAAAAAATCTCATTTTTCCAATAAATCAATAAATACAGGCAGATGGTCGGAATACCCACCATTGTATTTGAATCCTGTAAAAGTACGAAAGGGTTTTTCTCCAAGGTAAGTATCATCAGGTTTCATTAAAAATGGGGCTTTATAGATGAAAGCATGTTCCATGGTTGTAAAGGTTTTTTCCCGTCCTTCTAATAAGCTTCCCGATACAATCAATTGATCTAAAATGCCCCAATGGCTTTGGTATTTATAGGTTCCCTGGTTTTTTTCAAATTGCAGCCGATAGCTTAAATTTATTAATTGAGGATTTTTCAATGAATCGAATTGAGGATTCGCTTCCAATATTTTTAAAAGACTCTGATTATTGGGTTCATCGTTAAAGTCACCTACAATCACAATCAAGGCATTAGGGTTCGATTGGCAAATGGAATCGGTTACTGACTTTAATACCGATGCAACAAAAAACCGGTTTTTCTCCGATTCCAACTGCCCACCATACCTCGATGGCCAATGGTTGACAAAAACATGCAAGGTATCATCATTCGACAAAATACCTTTGGTATATAAAATATCGCGCGTTTTATGGTCAGTGAAAGGGTAATTTATTGAAATATATTTGGTAGCTACTGGTTTAAATTGATTGGGTTGGTAGAGTAAAGCTACATCAATTCCCCGGGCATCGGGCGATTCTTTATGAATTATCTTATAATTGAAAGCATACAGTGGAGTAGATTTAGTTAGGTAATTTAAAACGCTCCGGTTTTCTATTTCACACAAACCCACCAGTTCCGGAGGTTTCCATCCGCCAACTGCAGTAATTACTTTTGCAATTCGATTGCTTTTTTCAATGTACCTTTTTTGACTCCAATTCCTGTCACCGTCGGGCAGAAACTCCTCATCGGATGTAAGGCTATCATCTTTGGTATCAAAAAGGTTTTCGCAGTTATAAAATAGAATACGGGCTAACCTCGGGGTTTCAATGGCTGTTTTAAGTTCATCGGATAATTCCTTCTCCTGTGAAAAAGTAACTTGATTGATTAGCACCAATAAGGCAATTAAACTGCTGTATGGTAGAAGTTTTAGCATCACTTTGTCTCTATCCGTTCATAAGCTCCTAAGTCTGGACCCTTATCTAACGTACGGTCTTTACCTGCCAAATCGGTTGGAAAATAGTTGCTGTAAAAAGGTGAGCCTTTGTCTTTAGCTGCTGAAAGAGTGTCCAGACGGTAATCACTTTCAAAGGTGTCCATAAATTTTGGCAGGGAATCTTTATGCCGTATAATTTTTTTAAAAATATTGGTGTCGGTGGTGTTAAAGTCTTTTCCAAGTTTCATCAGGCAATGATCAAAAACGTAAGTAAAGGGGGCTTCCTCAGTTGGATATTTATCTACTACTAATTCATTCTCAATGTTGCCATATACAATGCAATTTCCAAATTTTGCATTAAAAGGAAAAACAGTAGCGATATCATTCACCACATAATAATTATTTAGAGCCAGCGATTCTGTTTTGCGCGAATCGAATTCATAATAATTACCGATTGTTGTATGGTAAAATTCATAGTGGCCACCTAAGCTCAATACTACCGCATACATTCCGCAGTTGGCTATTAATGAATTATATACCAAAACATTGGAACTTTGTGCCAGCAATCCTATACTCGACATATTCTTAATAATTGAATTGCTAAGTATTAAAGTTGGGTTTGGACTATCTCCAACTAAATCAACTTGTATGCCTTTTACTCCGTTTTCAATAATAGCATGGTCAATAACATTGTCTTTACTGCCTTGCCAAAACTGGATTCCACCAGTAAGGTATTCAATGCTGTCGTTGCGATATACTCCATACCACTGCCCGGGGGCAATCCGGTACCATTCCTCCAGCCTATCACCCGAAAAGGAAACAGGTAAATCAGAAGTGCCCAATACTTTTAAAGTTCCTAATACCCAGAGTGCTGATTCATTGTGGAAATATACTTTAACACCTGAATCAATAGTTAAAGTGGAATTCGAATTTACCAAAATGGAGCTGTAAATTAAATAAGGTTTATCATTTATCCAGGTTTGGGATTCAATGACTGAATCGCTATATAAATGCACATCCTGCCCAAAAGCCACCAAATTCACATCTTGTATATTTCCATTTGTATAAAATACTACGGAATCATCAATCACCAGCGGGGAATTTGAATTTAATGGGTCAATGGTTACTTCAACAAAAACAAACGCACTGTCGTTTCCCAATATCTCATAGTCGGTTATTTCGTTGGTAGATAGTCCATCAATATTTAAGCGATAGTTGGAATTTGTGCCACCGGCCAATTTAATGGTGGTTTTTATGGCATCCTTGTTTGGGTTATAAAAGCGAAATTGCTGGGTAGTGGAACCAATGGTAGTGAAAATGGTATCAAAATGAACCGTATCGGTTGAGAATGAAAGCTTGGCGTCAGAATCATTGGTAAAAATGTCGGTTTCGCGACAAGAAATTAAAGCAATCAAAAAAAATGAAAGAATAATAAGGGGCAGTTTTTTCACAAATTTTCAGTTTTTAATTCCATTAAAAAACGAAGCGATTGACAATTAATTGCAACCGCTTCTGTATTTTCTCAATTATAGATTATTTAGAATAATTCCACTTCAATGTTTTGAATAAATGCGGTATAAGTATATTCATTTTGAACTTTAGCTCCAGCCAGCAATATAATCACAGGTATGTGCTCGCCAGCTTTGTTCAAAATATTACATTCCCTTCTATTTCCAACCAATTTCCGTTTTTCAGTATGGGTAAGGGTAAATACCATCTCATTTTCACTTTCAGTTTTCACTTCATCAAATAGCATTTTTACATTTTTTCCAATTACATCTTTTCTGGAATATTGCCAAAGGGTTTCTGCCGATCGATTAAAGAATTCAATGGTTCCATCATGGTTAATTGAGAATATGGCATCGTGTGCCCCCTCGAGGGTCTTTTCATTGCGTATTTTAACCTTTTCAATTTCCTGAAATTGTAATTTGACTTCTTTTTTAGCTTCATCGAGCCGTTTTTGAAGATCAACTTCGGATGCTTTTAGTTCTTCTTCCTGTTTTTTGAGTAATTCATTTTGTTGCTTTGTGAGCAATTCCATTTCCTTTTGCTCAGTTATATCATGGGCAATGGAAATAATTTTTGAAACCTCACCATACATGTTGTGAGCGGCGGTGTAATTTACATCGAACCATTTCGATTTTCCATTTTGGGCTACCAGCTTCGACTGCCCTTGATATGGATTTCCATTGATAACCTTGTTCCAGATTTCTTCAAAATCGCTTTGCTCATCTTCTCCCATAAAATTAAATACACTGTAATCTTTTAAGTCTTCAGTGCTATAACCCATGGTATCAATAAACTTTTGGTTGCAGGTAAGCATTCTGCCGCTAGGAGCATATTCTACTTTGATACTCGATTGATTAATGGCTTCAATTTGTCCTTCAAAGTCGAGGCTTTGTTCTTTTTGTTCGGTAGTATCAATAGCTAAAAATAATATTTTATCAACATTTTGCATGTTATTGCGCACGCACGTATAGGTAGCCATGGTCCATAAATCGCGTCCTGTTTTTGTTACATGTTTCATGTAGCCTTCAAAGTGTTTTCCACCTTTAGCTAAGGTATCCCAGATTTCATTAAACCATGATTTATCCTTTTCACTAATAAAAATTGAAATATGGTGGCCTTCAACTTCTGAATTGCTGGTATATCCCAATTTTTTTAAGAATTTTGTATTGGCATACAGCAAAATTCCATTAATATCATATTCAGCCCTGATTAATGTATGGTTTACAGAGTTTGTAAAACTAACAAACTCTTCGGCCTGCTTCCCTGCTTCTTCTTGGGTTGCTTGAAGTTCTTCCATATTTTGGCGCATCTCTTCTTCTTGCTGTGTTAGGCGTTCTGCTGCTGCTCTCGATTCATTCAATAAGTCCGCGGTTCGAAGATTAATTTTAACAGTAGAATAAGTGGTGGCAATACTCTCAGTTATTTTTCCAACAAAATCAATAACATGTGGTTCAAAATAATGGAACGAAGATAGTTCAATTACACCGTAAACTTTACTGTTCATAACCAAAGGAACTATTAATAACGTATGTGGATTAGCTTCTCCCAAGCCGGAGGTTATCTCTACATAGTCATCAGGAACCTCATCAATGTATATGATATTTTGTTCAAAAGCCGATCGTCCAATCAATCCTTCGCTTATTTCAATTCGCTTTTTGTTGTATTTTTTTCGATTGTAAGCAAAATGGGCAATTAGTTCAAAATGTTTGTCTTCTTCATATTCATCGTTAATAATAAAAAAGCCACCTTGAACCGCATCAATATAGCGGCATAAGTTACTTATTAGTTCAAAGGAAAGCTTTTCTATATTGTCGTTATTCAACCGCAAAATTTCACCAAATTTTGCTAATCCTTCAGCTACCCAATTGCGTTGCTGGTCCTCTTTTTTACGTTGGTCTTCTTCCAGTTTATTCTTTAATAAGCTGTTGCGTAGATTAATTAAAATATTGCCTAGTGAATTGTCAGAGGAAGTATTGTATTCAGTATCAAAGCTCCCTTGCGAAAGATTTTCGGCAAATTGCAGCATTTGATCTGTTTTGTTTGTTTTTTCTTCTTTTATACGATTCAATTCTTCGGCCATTTTCTGATAAAATATTCCTAAAATATAACACACTATTACGGCAATAAAAGGCAATAGGTCAATGACTATAAAATGATAAGAACCTTTATGAAGTATAACTATATTTTTAAAAGTGAAGACTAAATCATTGGAAGCCAATGCTGCAGCATAAACAACCGTAAATATCAGTGACCCTGCAAGAAACCCAACGATTGAGAATTGAATCTTGTGATTGGTTGTATTTTTCTTTTCCATGTGTATTAAAATTGCGATACGAAATAAATAAGTATTTTGGTATTAACTCATAATGTTATTCATAAATTTTTAAAATTAATAAATTATTTTAGAATTCATTGGAAAAACACTTTTTCCAAAGGTTCAACCGTAACAGTGTATTGTATTTTAGGTAAAAATATATTTGATGAATGAGCTCATTAATCACCCTATTTTAAT
>DYQV01000551.1 GCA_020719105.1 Rikenella microfusus | reverse complement strand
TGAATAATCCGGGTTAATTGGACGAATCATTGGGTATTATTTTCAATAGCGTGAAAAGTGTACGTTTTTTATAAATAAGGCATCTCAATGTCTCAACCCAAGAGGATTAGCAAATTTTAATCAGTTAGTTTTGCAATTATTTTTTGAACTTTTACTTTAGTTTTATTATCAATGCGGCCCATTATCATCTCAACCATTTCTTTTTCCAGTGTTGCCAGCTTGTGCACTCGAATCACAGAAGGTAGCTTTAGTCCGGAATTTCCCCAATCTTCAACCATTAAGTCATTTGGAGTACTATAAATTTGACTTGTTATTCTGCAAACAATTATATCTCCATCGTTGAAATCATTGATTATCAGTGCGGGTCTCTTTTTATAAGAATTTCCGTTAGAAAACGGAAATTTTAGTAAAACTATGTCTCCGAAGTTCAATTTCTCCATGATTAACAATTGTCATAAATTGAATCCGAATCAGCATAACCTTTTAAAAATTGACTTTGAGTCGAATTTTGGAAAATCAAATCATCGTATATTTCTGAATCATCAATAAGCACAATCACCCTAACATCTTTGTCCAGTTTAGTATTTAATTTTGATTGGATTCGGGTTGGTATCAGAATCTGGTTATTTTTTATCTTTGATTTAAATTCTAGCGCTCTCATTTTTTAATTTTTATATAAAGATAGACAATTTGTTGGAATGCATTAAAGGATAGAGTTTGTTTTGTTTTAATTGATGCCAACAAGCGCACTGAAATGGACAAAAAATGAAAAAACCGATATATTTTCTTATTCTATTTTTATTGGTAAAAATCACCTTAAAAAGTCAGGAAAAGTTTGCAATTGATGGCTATGTATCACAAATGGGGTCGTCGGTTTTTATAAGTGATTCCAGTAATGCTACCTGGGACTATATTTTGCATAACCGCATCAATACAGCCTATTACTTTAATGAAAACGTTACAGCTAAGTTGCAATTCAGGAACCAGTTTCTGTGGGGCGAAACCATTGAATTGACTCCCGATTATGCCGAAAAATTCTCTATGGACAATGGCTTTTTCGATTTAAATTGGAATTGGTATGGTGGAAGCAAATCGGTACTTAACACACAGATTGATAGAGCATTTTTAGAATATACCAACGGCAAATTTGAACTTTCCATTGGACGACAACGGATTAACTGGGGACGAACCCTTGTATGGAATCCGAACGATATTTTTAATGCCTATTCGTATTACGAGTTCGATTATCCAGAAAAGCCCGGATCTGATGCAGTTAGGACAGTTTATTATTCCGGGTCGGCCGCATCTTACGAATTGGTGGCTAAAATAGATAGTGCTAATAATTTAACTCTTGCCGGATTAAGAAAAATCAGTAAAGGAGGATATGATTTTCAGTTTTTGGGAGGGTATGCCAACGGCGAAGATTTTGTTTTAGGAACAGGATGGGAGGGAAGCATCAAGCAGTTTGCCTTTCGAGGGGAAATGACTTATTATCATCCGCAGAATAATTTCAAGGATACTTCCGGTATATTTTTAGCTTCAATTGGAACCGATTTTAGCTTTAGCAATAGCTTGATGATTCAGGCAGAATTTCTATATAACGATCGCAAAACATTGGCTCAATTGAATCAAATATATGCGGCACCGGCTAATTCAAAAAGTTTGTCCATATCGGAATACAATTTTTTTGCCAATGTAACTTACCCTATAACGCCAATTCTATCAGCCTACATGGCAGGGATGTATTACACCGATCAAAACGGGTTTTTTCTTATGCCGGGGATTGATTTGTCATTAACCAACAACCTGAATTTTTCGTTAATATACCAATACTTCAATGTTGAGATAACAACAAACCGACGCATTGGAATGAATATGGCATTTGGCCGGTTGAAGTGGAATTTTTAAAGGAACGCCGAGCTCCCGCTCGGTAAGTG
>DYQV01000550.1 GCA_020719105.1 Rikenella microfusus | reverse complement strand
AGGTAATTAAAAGACTTCAGATGGATTAGCAATTGCATTCATTATTTGATGACCATTTATCTACCTCATAAAAAGAATCCATCCTAATCAATAACTGCTTTTGTTTTACACCATTCTATCCTGTCAAACAGCAACATAATATCTTCATTCACTCACAATTTATAACTTTTCACCTCATATTATTTTGAAATTCAAATTTTGCCCTTATATTTGCAGCCACAATACACGATCTTTTTACGGTTGATGTTATACAGAAGAGCAGAGAGATTAGGCTCGTTGAAGCTCTAGCAACCTTCCCCCCGAAAGGAAAGGTGCTACTACCTAACCCAATTTTGGGAAATTATAACGTAACAAAAGAAAAATGAAAAGCTATACAACATCACAGTTTGGAACAATTAATTATGAGCAAAAGGCATTTGCTTTAAGTTGTCTTGTATCATACCATTCGTCGTTTTCAAAAGCCTCGATGCACCCATAGGTGCTATTTTATTTACTCCAACTGCTATATTATTAGCCCTACCTTTGGTTCAAGGAACCAAATAAGGTATCGGATAAATGTAAGCGATATGAGATTACGTAGCATTTTATGTTATAATTTCCTTCATCACCAAACTTAACAGATTACATTATTTTTTTAAAATCAGAAAAAATGGCAACAAAAAAATTACACATAGCAACTCGCACGGTGCAAGACGGGTACAGCCCCAAGAATTCAGAACCAAGGGTGGCAGGAATTATACAAAGTACCACATACAAATTCGACACAGCAGAGCAGATTGCCGATGTGTTTGATTTGAAAGACACAGCCCATATTTATTCGCGTATCAGCAACCCGACCGTGAACCAATTAGAGGAAAAAATCAATTCACTTGAAGGTGGAACCGGAGCATTGGCACTCTCGTCAGGACATGCTGCGGTTACTTTGGCAATTCTGAATTTATGCAGCACAGGTGATCATTTTGTAGCTGCCAAATCGCTCTATGGCGGAACCATCAATTTGTTTTCCACTACCTTAAAAAAATTCGGCATTACTTGCACTTTTGTTGACCAAGATGAAACCATGGCCGAACTTCAAAAAGCCATTAAGCCAAATACCAAACTTATTTTTGCCGAAAGCTTAACCAATCCGGGAATGGAGGTGCTTGACTTTGAAAAGTTTGCTGCCTTTGCCTCTAAAAATAGGTTGCCCTTGGTTATTGATAATACGTTTCCAACACCGGTGCTTTGCCAACCCTTTAAACATGGGGCCAATATTATTATCCACAGTACCACCAAGTTCATTGATGGCCATGCAACCAGCTTAGGCGGCGTAATTGTGGATGGCGGAAATTTCAACTGGGAGAACGGCAAATTCCCCGATTTTACGGAACCCGACGACAGTTATCACGGTGCACGGTACGCCATTGATTTTAAAGCCAATCCGTTTGTGGTGAAAGCCCGCACCCAGCTTCTGCGCGATTTGGGTCCCTGCATGTCACCATTCAATGCATTCCTTACTTCGCAAGGATGCCAAACATTGGCTTTGCGGATGGAACGCCACAGCGAAAACACCTTAAAGCTGGCGCAATGGCTCGAAAAACAAAAAAACGTGGAATGGGTGAAATACCCTGAACTGGAATCAAGCCCATATCATAAACTTGCCCTGAAATATTTACCCAACGGCTCAAGCGGGGTTATGGCTTTTGGTTATAAAGGAGGAATTGAAGAAACCAAGCAATTCATAAACCGCCTTGAATTGGCTAAACTAGTGGTCCATGTAGGCGACATCCGAACCAGCGTGGTGCATCCGGCCAGTATGACACACCGGCAACTGAATGAAGAACAATTGATGGATATCAAAATTACCCCAAACCTTATCCGGGTTTCGGTAGGCATTGAATACATCGATGATATTATTGCCGATTTTGAACAAGCACTTTAGAAAACAGAGATATGAGAT
>DYQV01000549.1 GCA_020719105.1 Rikenella microfusus | reverse complement strand
TTAGTGTTTCTATCTGACCTTGATATAAAAAATTAAAAAATAAGCAGATGAAACATTATCTTTGCATAAAATTAAAAAAAAATGATTGTAGTAACAGGAGCCGCCGGATTTATTGGGAGTTGTTTGGTAAGCAAACTGAATAAGGAAGGATTTAAGGACATCGTTTTAGTAGATGATTTTTCATCAAATCAAAAAAATAGAAATTTTGAAGGAAAAACCTATTCTGAGAAAGTGGATCGTGAAGGGTTTATAACCTGGATAGATAGCAATCATCGTTTTATTCAATTCGTTTTTCATTTGGGAGCACGCTCGGCTACTACCGGTTTTCCAAAAGAAGTTTACAACCATTTGAATTTAGAATACAGCAAAGCTGTTTGGAATAAGTGTGTTGAATATGGGCTTTCTTTAGTTTATGCCTCCTCAGCAGCAACTTATGGAATGGGCGAATTTGGGTATGATGATTCCCATGAAATAGTTGAAAAGCTGCAACCACTCAATTTGTACGGCGAATCGAAAAACGATTTCGATAAATGGGCACTTAAACAAGAAAAGCAGCCCTACTTTTGGGCCGGACTCAAATTTTTTAATGTATATGGCCCCAATGAATATCACAAAGGGAGGATGGCTTCAGTAATTCTGCATGCATTTAACCAAATTAATGCTTCTGGAAAGATGAAGCTTTTTAAATCGCACCGGTCCGACTTTCCCGATGGGGGACAGACTCGTGATTTTGTCTATGTAAAAGACTTATCGGAGGTAATGCTTTTTCTAATGCATCATCGAAAGGATTCAGGGTTATATAACCTTGGAACTGGTAAAGGCCGGACTTTTTTGGATTTGACCCGGAATACGTTTAAAGCCATGGGCATTGATGAAAATATTGAGTTTATTGATACTCCAATAGATATCCGCGACAAATACCAATATTTTACCGAAGCCAACATGAAAAAGCTGGCATCCATTGGTTATTCAAAACCTTTCTATTCCTTGGAAGATGGGGTGAACGATTATGTGAAAAATTATTTATTAAATGGTTACTTTCTGTAATTGAGTAACGGTTTATCGCAAAATAAAAAAAGATATTATTTTTGCACGCTTACCCATTTAATGTGCAGTTAGGAAATGAATCCAAAAAGTTCCAAAGAAACGATTTTGAATGAGGCACTTGTCATTTTTGGCAAGTTAGGATTTCATAAAACGACCATGGCAGACATTGCCAATGCTTCGAATAGAGGACGCCGAACCATTTACACTCATTTCAAAACCAAAGAAGAGGTATACGAAGCGGTTGTGGAGCGTGAAATTGACAAAATCTTATTGACTCTAAAGTCTAAAATGGAAAGTTATGATTCGATTGATGAAAAACTTTCGCAATACATCAACTACAGAATAAGTTCTATAATACAATTAACCAAGCAATATGATGCATTAAAAGAAGCATTTGTAAATAACTATAGTTGGGTAGAAAAAATCAGGAAAAAACTGGATGAGGAAGAAAAGATAATGCTCACACAATTGCTTCGGAATGGTTCAGAAACTAGTTACTTCAGGATTGAGAACCTTGATATTGCTGTTAAAAATAGTTCACTCATCATTAAAGGGTTTGAGTTTATGCTTATAAAAGAAGATACGCATGAAACTACTTTGGACCAAATAAATAATCTACAAAAGTTATTGCTCAACGGGTTGAAAACCAGGAAATAGAATTAATTTGTATTGTAAAATATGGGACAACAGAAGGTGAAAGATAGATAATAGAGATTAGAAGTTAGAGAATAGAAGTTGGAAGACCGAAGTCATTAGTTTGAGAATAGAAGTTAGAGATTTATAACCAGTTACCAATTGCCAGAAACTAGAAATAAGAGAATTGAAAAATAATGATTGAATACAATTAACCCGCTTTATTCATACCTGAGCATTGCGAAAGGTGTGAATGTGCGAT
>DYQV01000548.1 GCA_020719105.1 Rikenella microfusus | reverse complement strand
TGGGAAGATGGGAGCTTGCAGCGCCTGCTGCGAGATTTAAAAGATGGGAAGTAGGCAGTCAGAAGTTAGTGACCAGCAACCAGCAACCAATAACCTGCAGCCAGAAGCTAATATCTATTATTAAATTCCGTTTTTTCCTTTATTTTTGTAGTTCACACATCAAAAAAACAGATTATGGAACCAATGTCGTCCGATCCCATCATAAAACTAGAAAAAGTAACCGTAGCACAACCCGAAAATGTGGTGCTAACTAACATTGATTTTGAATTGAAAGTTGGTGAATTTATCTTCCTGATTGGCCGTACGGGTAGCGGAAAATCAACATTATTAAAAACGCTGTATGCCGATTTGCCTTTATTTAAAGGGGAAGGCACTGTAGCCGGATTCGATTTGCAAAAAATCAAAAACCGACAAATCCCTTTTCTTCGCCGTAAATTGGGAATCATTTTCCAGGATTTTCAGTTGCTCACCGACCGGTCGGTATATGAAAATCTGTACTTTGTATTAAAAGCTACCGGCTGGAAGAAAAAAAAGGAAATGGAAAACCGAATCCAGCAGGTTTTAGAAAATGTTGGGTTGCAGCACAAAGAATACAAAATGCCGCACGAACTTTCAGGAGGTGAGCAGCAGCGGGTAGTAATAGCCCGTTCACTGTTGAACAATCCTGAAATCATTTTAGCCGATGAACCCACCGGAAACCTCGATCCGGAATCGTCGTCGGGAATTATTAAACTGCTACTCGAAATTAGTAAAAATGGACAGGCAGTGATTGTAGCAACACACGATTATCCATTATTAAAGGAATTCCCGGCCAGAACTGTGAAATGCGAAAACGGTGGTTTGGTGGAATTGGACCAAGTGCAACAGGAAGTAATTGATTTTGAAAGTTTGAGTTAATTTGTTGAGTAAAAAGAAACCAAATGAAGCATATTCTGACCATACTGGCGTTAATTAGCGTATTTAATTCCAATTCATTTGGTCAAAAGCTTGAGATTGGCCAAAAAGCACCCAATATTATCCAGAATTCCTTAACCGGACAACTACTGAATTTGGATTCCCTGAAAGGCCAAATGGTGTTGATTGACTTTTGGGCATCGTGGTGCGCTCCCTGCCGTAAAGAAACCCCCTATTTGGTTGAAGCATACCGCAAATACAAAGATGCCGACTTCAAAAACGGGAAAGGGTTTACAATTTTCAGTGTTTCGCTCGATTCCAAAAAAGAAAAATGGAATGAGGCTATAGTTAAAGACAATATGAGCTGGCCTTATCAGGTAAGTGATTTAACAGGACCTTTAAATAAGGCAGCCCAATTGTATAAAGTAAAAAGTATTCCTGCCAATTTTTTAATGGATGGAGAAGGAATTATTATTGCTGTTAACCTGCGCGGCGATGAATTACTAAGACAGCTAAAAAAGCTAAAAAAGGGAATATTTTGAAGAGTTTCCAAATAAAAAATCCATAGAAAGATAGTATTATTCCTATGGATTTTCTATTGTTTTTCTAATTGTTACATAATATAACATCCATTTTTAGTCGGCTTAAAATTGCCTGGGCTTCTTTTGAAATTTTTACATTTGCAGCATCTAAATCAATAGATTTTTTACTACCACATCCTTCGATATTGTTAATAGCAGTAATCAAATCTGGAGGAATAGTACTACAATTGCCATTGGGGCAAGGATAATCAACACCATTTAAAATGTAATGATCATCTACTCCATTAACTGTACATATTTGAGGATAAACTGCTACAGAACAACCATAATCAGGACCCACGTCTCCTAATTCACTTGAACAGGTATCTTCTTCCGTGGGAGCGCATGCCACAAAAATAACACTCATCATTAACATAACGATAAATAAATCACTGAATCTTTTCATAGTATTTAGTTTTACGGTTAAATTATCAAGGTTCAAAGTTAATAAATAAGTCCTTAGATATGAAAT
>DYQV01000078.1 GCA_020719105.1 Rikenella microfusus | reverse complement strand
CCAATTTTGAGGAGGAGCTTTATCGTCAGGATTATTCTTGAATAATCCGGGTTATTTCTATCTACAGGTGTAAAATCACTGAATACTATATCTAATATCTTCATAATAAATCCTCCAATTTAAATGGGTTAATAAAGTAATGAGTAAGTTTTTCGAATTTAATTAAACCTAACCTTTTAACTTTCTAGCAAAAGAAAGTGACGAGCGTCATTGAAATAGCCGGTAGGTTGATTGTGATTTTCATAATACAAAATAAAGCCTTTTTTTTTATAAGGCAAATTTTTTTGAAAAGTATATTGGGTTCAGAATTATTAAAAAAAATTCTAAATTCTTAAGAGCTTATTAATTAAGGTTTTTGCATTTATAGTGTATCTTTGCCGCTCAATAAAAAGAAAAATTAACAATGAATTATTCATCCATCCTCTCAAATTTTAATATTTCCGAATTAAATGAAATGCAAAAAGCATCCATTGAGGCTATCACCCAACCCAAAGATGTTATTCTTATTGCTCCAACCGGCTCAGGCAAAACACTGGGATTTTTGTTGCCCGTTTTGCAATTATTGGTGATTGACAATAATGGTGTACAGGTTCTGATACTGGTTCCTACCCGTGAACTGGCCATTCAAATTGAAACCGTTTTTAAACAAATGAGCACCTCTTATAAAATTAACTGCTGTTATGGTGGCCATTCTGTAGGAATTGAAGAGAAAAATTTAAAAGTACCCCCAACGGTTTTGGTAGGGACGCCAGGACGGATTGCACACCACTTGCGCCGAAAAAATTTAGAGCTCAACCATGCCCATACCTTAATACTTGATGAATTTGATAAGTCGTTGGAATTTGGGTTCAAAGACGAAATGGAATTCATTGTCCAAAAATGCAACCACCTTAAAAAGAGGATATTAACATCGGCAACGGCATTAAAAAATATTCCGGAATTTGTTGGATTAACCGATAGCATTTCACTTAACTATACTACTGAACATGAGCAATTACAATCGTCATTGGTATTAAAATCAGTACAAGTAGTAGGCGATGATAAAATTGAAGCATTACTTCTTTTGTTGAGCAAAATAAACAACAAGCCAACTTTGGTTTTTTGCAACCACCGGGAAGTTGTAACCCGGATTTCGGAGCAGTTGACATTGTATAAAATTGACCATGGGTATTATCATGGCGGACTGGAACAAATAGATAGGGAAAAAGCACTTATTAAATTGAGGAATGGTAGCATCAACTTTTTAATAACCACTGATTTGGCTGCCCGTGGTTTGGACATTCCGGAAATTGAAGCAATAATCCATTATCAAATGCCGCCCACTCAAGAGGTAATGATTCACCGAAATGGAAGAACAGCCCGGATGAAAGCTGCCGGAACCGCCTACTTTTTACTTGATATTGATGATTATCTGCCAAAGTTTTTAACTGTTACACCCGAACCTGAGCCTTTACCAACCGAAATGAAAAATCCTAGTCCATGCGAGTGGAAAACACTTTATATAGGGGCTGGAAAGAAGGATAAAATCAGTAAAATGGATATTGTGGGGATGCTGATACAAAAAGGACAATTGAAAAAAGAAGAATTGGGTAAAATTGAGGTACTTGACCATACCGCTTATGTAGCTGTAAAATCATCCAAAATTTTGAATACCCTTCAAATGATCAAAGATGAGAAAATTAAGAACCGAAAATTTAAAATAGCGATTTCAACATAATAAAAATGCCACAGATTCTCAGATTAATTTATCAGGATTATAAATCTGAGAATCTGTGGCAGTCTTATTAATCCTTAATTATAAAGTTCAGCTCTTTTGCTTTTCATTGATTCGTCAGTGAGGTAATCTTCAAAAAGCATCAACTTATCAATCTGTCCTTTTGGTCCAATCTCAATAATCCGGTTGGTTACTGTATTTATGAATTCATGGTCATGCGACGACATGAGAATCTGTCCCGGATAACTTATCAAATTGTTATTGAAAGCTTGTATTGATTCCATGTCGAGGTGATTGGTTGGGTGGTCCAAAAGCAAGGTATTGGCTTTTGCCAGCATCATTTTGGCAATCATACAACGTACTTTTTCGCCACCAGATAATACGGTACAGTTTTTGTACACTTCGTCGCCACTGAATAACATCTTGCCTAAATCGCCGCGTAAGGTGCTTTCCAATGTTTCGTTCGTAAACTGGGCTATCCAGTCAATTAGTTTAATCGGTTTAGTAAAGTATTCGCTGTTATCGAATGGCAAATAAGCGTGGGTAATGGTTTGTCCCCATTTAAAAGTACCGGAATCGGGTTGCATCCGGCCATTGAGTATTTCGAATAAAATGGTGAGTGCCCGGTTATCTTTGGAGTGGAAAATTATTTTATCCCCTTTTTCTACATTAAAACTCAAATTCTTGAACATGACCACGCCATCAATAGTTTTACTCAAGTGTTCCACCTCAAGCACAATGTTCCCTGCAGCCCGTTCCTGCTGGAAAATAATTCCTGGATAACGGCGAGTCGATGGCTGTATGCTTTCAATATTTAGCTTTTCAATCATTTTTTTCCGGCTGGTGGTCTGTTTTGCTTTTTTAACATTGGCACTGAAACGGGCAATAAATTCCTGAAGCTCTTTCTTTTTCTCTTCCGCCTTTTTATTTGATTGCGCCAACTGACGGGCTGCTAATTGACTCGACTGGTACCAAAATGAATAGTTTCCGGAATAAATTTCCACTTTACCATGGTCGATATCCAAGACATCGGTACAAACATTATCCAGAAAGTGCCGGTCGTGAGAAACCACAATAACGGTATTTTCAAAATTAGCTAAATAGTTTTCGAGCCACAATACGGTTTCAAGGTCTAAGTCGTTGGTGGGCTCATCGAGCAACAGATTGTCGGGATTGCCAAATAAAGCCTGTGCCAGCAATACTTTTACCTTTTCTTTCCCATTCAAATCCTTCATTAGGTTGTTGTGCATCGATTCTTTAATGCCCAACCCACTTAAAAGCATGGCTGCATCGCTTTCGGCATTATATCCGTTCATTTCAGCAAAATGCGATTCTAAATCCGCCGCCCTCATGCCATCGGCATCTGAAAAGTCAGGTTTCATATAAATGGCATCCTTTTCTTTCATGATGCTATACATTTCACTGTGACCCATGATGACGGTTTCTAAAACCGGATATTCATCAAATTCAAAGTGGTTCTGTTTCAATACCGCCAAACGCTCACCAGTTCCCAGATGAACAGTTCCTGAAGTAGAATCCAGGTTTCCTGATAGTATTTTCAGAAAAGTTGTTTTTCCGGCGCCGTTTGCACCAATAACCCCGTAACAGTTACCTGGAGTGAATTTTACATTTACATCGGAAAAAAGTGGCTTTTTATCGAATTGAATGGACAAGTTTGAAACAGTAATCATAATACTCTTTGGTGTTAATTCTTCATTTTTAATTATTTACCATTTAAAAGGTATCTCTTTTTGCGGGCGCAAAGGTATTAAATAATAAATGATTTCCATTTATTAATTGAATTTTCGGATTCTAAAAATTTATGCGATATAAAAACATGGGAAAGAATCCTTGTTGATATACATACTCAATTTCATTGGTATCGGGATTATAAACTCTGGAATATACGTTTTGATGATTCGTTAGGTTGGTAAAATCAACGGCCCATTCCTGAAAAAAGTGTTGGTTGTTGTTCTTCAATGATATTCTGAAATCGAGCCGAAAGTAATTTTTTTCCTTTTCCGAAAAAGCCAAATTATCATCGTACACCGCTTCCCCTTTTTCCTTGGAGGCTTCCTCATCTAGATAATAGTTCCGCTTACCTCCACTAAAAGTAATTTTTGCATTGGCATCAATGGAGAATTTATCGTTTATTCTGTACTCATACCCTCCCAACAAATTAGTGGCAAAATTGGCAGCAAAAGCTGTATGCCTTTCTGTGTTGTCACTACCGGTGTACCACGAATCGAATAGCGAACCGGTGAGAAGAAAGTACCAGTTGTGGCTCAGATATTTTTCCAATGTGATTTCAGTTCCGTAATTCTTTCCTGTCCCCGAATTTACCAAACTATCCACTCTATGCAGATGGAAGGAAGCCCCTTCGTTCAACATCGAAAAATTGGTGGGCCTTTCCGTAACCGGAACATTATACAGCCATTGATAGTATGCTTCAATTTTAAGATGCAGGTTTTCGCCAAATAAATGGTCGTAACCAATAACCAGATGTTGGGCTTTTGTAAAGTCAAGCTGGGTATTTGTTTGTGATGTTTGCATAGTAGATGTATCGGTTGTTAATACAAAATAATAGAACATAGGTTGCATCTTGCTGTGTGTTCCATAACCCATACTGAATTTATGGGTGGGTGCCGGTTCAAATACCAATCCGGCGCGGGGTTCAACTGAATTGGTTTTGTTGAATAAAAATTCCTGAAAATAGACCCCTGTGTTTAAGGTAAGTTGATTGGTAACCTTATGTTGCCATTGAAAATAGCTTTGAAAAATACCAATACCTTCCATGGAAATCTGTGTTGTAGGTTGATAAAACTCCCGATCGGGTAATTTGCGCAAAAAACTATCCTGATAATTAATCTGGTGGTTTTCATAAGCAACTCCTATCGTTAACACATCTTTATTTGACAATTTATTGGTGTATCGTGTAGAAGCTGAGGTAATGAATTCGGAATTGTTTTC
Source organism: Rikenella microfusus (assembly GCA_020719105.1). Taxonomy (GTDB): domain Bacteria; phylum Bacteroidota; class Bacteroidia; order Bacteroidales; family SZUA-534; genus GWE2-40-63. Next base: position 4,878 of record DYQV01000078.1, on the reverse strand, counting down.
ACCATAAAACAAGCGGGTGTTTTTTTCATAAGTGGTATCACCTTCTTGAATTGGCAGAACTGGAGTAAACCAAGCCGAATCCACTTTGGTATGTACATCGGTTTCAGAATAGGAAAGTGTGCTATATAAATAACTCGATTTTGTCAAAAAAAGCTGATGCGAAGTACCAAAAATCATCAATTCAGAACCATTGTAAGTATCGGTACTATATAATGTATTGTACTTTGCAGAGCTTTTCATTTCGGTACCAACCATTTCAATGTAACTATTCCCTCCTAAACCAAAGAACGAAAAATTTCCAAACTTTTTAGAGGGAAGATCAACTTTATAAGTGATATCGTAATATTCAGGAATAGCTCCCGCAGCAACATCGAAACCCAGATAATCCATTACCTCCAAAACAGAATATCGACCCGAAACCATGTATGATCCACCCTGTTTTTTCGATAATGGACCTTCAGCCATCAATTCAAATCCATTAAAACCTACCTGTCCTGTAAATTCATGCTTTTGGTTGTTTCCACTTCGCATTTGCAAATCAAAAACTCCAGAAAGGGCATTGCCATATTCAGCCGGAAAAGCACCGGTAAAAAAATCGGAATTGGCTAAGGTATTATTATTCAAGATACTTATTGGACCACCCGTGGCTCCGCTGGCTCCCCAGTGGTTTGGGTTAGGTATATTAATTCCTTCTAAACGCCATTGCAAACCGGTAGGTGAGTTTCCCCGTATGATAATATCATTTCGGTCGTCTCCCGCTCGCGATACTCCGGCATAGTTGGCTGCCATTCGTGCCGGATCACCCAAACTTCCTGCATAGCGCTCAGTTTCGTCCACTGAGAATGAACGGGCGCTTACAGATGCCATTTTGTTAAGCATCTCTCCCTTTCGATATCCCTTCACTACAATTTCATCGGTGGTAATTACTTGTTCTTCCAATTCAACCAGGATTACCCTCTGTTTTCCCGATGTTACTTCCAAATCGCGCACTGTGGCAGCTTTATAACCTAAATAACTAACGAACAAAGTTTGTTTACCAACAGGGATTTGATGGAGTTCAAATTCACCATTTTCATTGGTTGCTGTTCCAATCAGGGGATTGGTATTACTTAGAACTATATTTACTCCAGCTAAAGGGTATTTGCTTTCCTTGTCAATCACTTTTCCACGCACGGTTTGAACCAGTTGTGCATTAGCTACTAATGCCCATAAGAAAAGTAAACTTGTTAAAAAAGTCCTTTTCATTTACATTCATAATTTCATATAAAGCTTGAACAGAAGACAAATTTATAAAAATTCTGGTTGCATGTAGTATAAATAAAAAGCCAGAAAGAAAATATCCTTCTGGCTCGCAATTGTAGTAGGTTTTTTTTTATTTCTTTGCAGGCTCAGCAGCAGGAGTTGCAGTTTTGCCATCAGTTGATTTAGCACAACATCCTGGTTTAGCTTCGGCGGTTTTGCCATCGCATTTCTTAGAACAATCGGCTGATTTTGTTTTGCAATCGGCCTTTTTTGTAGAATCACAGGCCGCTTTACCGTCTGCTGATTTTGCTTTGCAATCAGCACAAGTGCAACCTGCAGCGCAAGGCTTATTATCAGTATCAACAATTGTAATTTGCAAACCATTATCAGCAATTACGGCAGTTGCTGAAGCGGTCATTCCCATTCCGGCAACAAAAACAAGACTCAAAATAAATGCTATTCTTTTCATGATTTATTATTTTAGTTAAACATGCTTCAAAAATAAATCAATTTAATTCTACTTTAAGTTATTGACTTGTTATTGCCTTGTTAATTAGTTGTTAAAGTGATTTTTGAAGGCTTTTTTTGTCTTATTTTGTAGTCATAAAAAAGATTAATGAAAAACAGGACACGAAATTTAATTGTACTGGTCATTTTTTTTCTGATCAGCTTAATAATTATCCAATTTGTTTGGATATTCAAAGCTGCCTCAAATCAAGAAAAACAATTCGAATTTACAGTAGTGGCTGCATTAAATAAAGCAGTGACTGAATTCAACAAACAAAATGCTCTATGTATGAAAGTAACTAGTTGCTTTAACCAAAAAGGTTTCACCTGTTGTGAAAAAAAGCATTTGAGCCTTGACCAATGGAATTTTCTGGACTCTATTATTAAATCGGAATTAGCCTACAGTAAAATATGCCTACCGTATGAATTCCAATTGAGTACGGTGCCTCATCCCCATCCGATGGAGAAAAAAGAAGAATCGCGTCATAAATGCTTTACTGTTAAATCGAATTTAACAACCACTGCACAAGAGAGTATCTGGCTCCACATTGCATTTCCAGAAAGGAATAAATTTGTTTTTGCTCAAATTGGATGGCTTTTCATTATAAGCATCTTGTTAATAGTAATGACCATTATCGCTTTTTTACTTATTTTCAGATATTACTTACAAGAAAAAATGTTGGCCAATGACACCCGAAATTTCATTAATAATCTTACCCATGAATTCAAAACACCATTGGCCTCAATACGGTTAGCCAACAGCCGTATTACAAAAGAACCCGATTGTGCAACAAAACTGGAACCTTATACCCGAATCATCAGGCAAGAAAACGATAAGCTGGATTTGCATATAAATTACCTGCTTGATATTTCGAGGCTTCAAAAAGGAAAAATGCCCATGAACTTTGACCGGTTGGATTTACACGATCAAATTTTACAACAGACAAATTCTTTTAAACTACTTATTGATGAGCGGAATGGAAAATTGACCTTGGAGCTTATTGCAGAAAAACATGTTGTGTTTGCCGATTGTTTTCATATTTCAAATATGCTCAATAATTTATTCGATAATGCTTGTAAGTATTCTCCAATGCCCCCTGAAATAACCATTAAAACATATAACAAAAATGGATGGATTAAAATTGCCATTTCCGATAAAGGATTGGGAATTGAAAAAACTGACCAGAAAGTTATTTTTCAGGAATTTTCAAGGGTTAATACCGGCAATGTCCATAATATAAAAGGATTTGGCCTTGGATTGTCGTATGTATGGCAAATTGTGGAATTGCATAAAGGTAAATTGCACCTTGAAAGTAAATTGGGCGAGGGAAGCACTTTCTTTATTGAACTTCCTTGCATTGAATAAACAACAGAATAAATTATTTGAACCTGAAAATCAGTAACATGATAAAAAAATCGCCCATCAGGATATTGTTGGTTGAAGATAACCTGAACCTTGGCTTTCTTACCGCTGAATTATTGGAAACCGAAGGTTTTGAAGTCAAACTTTGCCGCGATGGCGAATCAGGAGTAAAAGCATTTGAAGAACAGGGATTCGATTTTTGTATTCTAGATATCATGCTTCCCAAAATGGATGGCTATCAAGTGGCAACTGAAATAAGAAAAAACAGTCCAAACGTTCCAATCATATTCCTTACAGCAAAAAATTTAAAAGACGATAAATTCAAAGGATTTGATTTGGGTGGCGATGATTATATTACCAAACCCTTTGACGAAGATGAACTGCTATGGCGAATTCAGGCCATACTTAACAGAACTTCAATTACAATTCCAACAACTCAAAACCAGATTATGATAGGGAAATTCTGTTTTGAACCACCAAACCAATTATTGGTAATTGACACAACAGAGCAGCGGCTTACTGAGCGCGAAACCAAAGTATTGGAAGTTTTGTGCCAGAATAAGGGAAACATTACCCGGCGCGAAGAGTTATTGGAGAAAATATGGGGCGAAAATGACTATTTTGCTGGCCGCAGCCTTGATGTATTCATAACCAAACTGAGAAAATATCTGAAAGCAGATCCAGCGGTTACCATAGAAAATGTGCCACGGGTGGGTTTTCTATTAACCGTGAATCATCAATAAACCACCAAAACCCCCATATCTTTTAACCGTGCGATATCCTTGGCTAAAACAGGGTTTCCCAAAAGATTGACAATCTCCAATGCTTTTAAACGGAACAATGAAGATATATCCTGTATTTTGTTGTTCGACAAATCGAGTATCCGCAAATCAACTAAGTGGTAAATTGAATCAATGTAATGTATCTGATTCGACCCCAAATACAATTCCTGAATATAGATGCAATTTTCTAATCTGGAAATTTCAAAGATGGAGTTGTACGATAAGTCGAGTGTTTTAACGTAAGTGCAAAACTCAATGCCATCCAAGTCTTCAATTTCATATTCTGCCATTTCAATATCTTCCAAATCTTCGAGCAAATGAACTGGAAAGTCGATATAGGTTTGTCCATAAATCTTTCTTTTTAATGCGGTTAAAAAGCTTCCGTCGTAAACCGATTCTTCGGAGTCAAAATATCGGTTTTCATCGGGGTTTTCTTCATCGTACCATCGGCTTACTGGACCTTCTTCCTCTTGAACCATAAAATAATCATCACTCACCGGACGGTAATTCCAGCCATACTCCTCCTCGAACTCATCAGGAGCCATGAAATCATTGCTTTGAGAATCTCCAATGATGTCAATGGAGGACAAAACAGGAAAAATATAAGCGTAGTTATTTAAAGCTTCGGGATGCTGGCAGGCCAAAATCGAACGATGATACTCCTGTACTTTATCGGGATGAAAAAGCATGATTAAACGCGAAAAAAGGGGGGAACTTTTTTCTTCTTCCATCGGACTGTAATCATTTACTATCCGCACAATTTTTTGCAAGGCCGGCAGATTCTTCTTTTTATGCAAATGAATAATCTTGGCAGTAATATGGTTTAAATTTTCAACCGAATAAGCACCAATAAGAGTTGAGGATAAATTGCTTCCATCCATAAGAATCCAAATTTACCCTGCGAAATTAATGCTAAAATTTATTATCTAAGGCTAAAAATGAACTTGGAAAAAACCTAAATTTTACTAAATTGATATTTTGAAA
>DYQV01000547.1 GCA_020719105.1 Rikenella microfusus | reverse complement strand
GCCCCTATGGGGCTTTCATTTTTGTCATGACTATTCTTTACCATAATTCCGTCCCTACCGGGACTTAATTAACTCCACTGTGGCGGGGGGCTATCAGTCAATAAGCCCCATCGGGGCGGCATTATGGCAGCTCCGTAGGAGCGGAATTGGGAATTCATGCATTTAGATTATATGTAAATCGGTAAATATAATTACCGATTATAACATTTATCGGTAAAAATGTTTACCAATTTTGTACATTTGTTTGCTAAGCATAAATAGTACTACCATGGCACTAATTGAAAATTTAAGAACAATCCTGCTCGACAACCAGGAAACAAGCCTTTTCACTGGTCAGGCCCGCCATGCCCAATGGCAAAACCTTTCAAACAAAGCAACAATTTGTATCGGGGTGCGCCGGTGTGGTAAATCAACCCTGTTAAACCAGAAAATTGAAGAAAAAAAAGCCCTTGGCTTAGCTGAAAATATACTGTCGCTCAATTTTTTCGATGACCGGTTAACCGAACTGCGAACCGGGAACCTGCAATTAATTTTGGATGCCTATTATGCTATCTATCCGCATAAAAAAGGCGAAAAAATATTTTGCTTTTTTGATGAATTACAGGAATGCCAGAACTGGGAAGCATTTGTCGATCGCATACTGCGTTCCGAAAACGCTGAAGTATATATTACCGGTTCATCGGCTAAATTGCTTGCCACAGAAATTGCCACCCAAATGCGGGGGCGTTCCCTTACCTTTGAACTGTTTCCTTTTTCATTTACCGAATACCTCGAATTTAAAAATATTGCTTACAAAAAATTAACTTCACAGGCTCAGTACAGAATACAGCATGAATTTAATGCCTATTTTAACTGTGGTGGGTTTCCCGAGGTCTCTAACGTGGATGAGAAGCTTAGGATAAAAATTCACCAGGAGTATTACAAAACCATTGTACATCGCGATATAATTGAACGGTTCGACTCCTTGCACCCGAAGGCTACCATGCAAATTGCTTATCGTTTGCTTAGCTCGGTTTCATCGCTATATTCGCTTAACCGCATTACCGATTATCTTAAATCGCTGGGGTATAAAGTCAGCAAAGACTTTGTATCCAATTGCATCGGCTGGCTAGAAGATGCTTTTTTCCTGTTTTCGGTTAAAAAATATGATAAGTCGGTATCGAAGCAAAACCTGAATGCAAAAAAAATTTATTGCATCGACCATGCTCTGGTTACATCCGTAACTAACCTGCTAAACGAAAAACAAGGTTACCTGCTCGAAAATATGGTTTTTGGCCATTTGCGAAGAAAAACCGAAAACATCTATTATTATAAAACAGCCCAAGGTAACGAAGTCGATTTTCTTTGGTTCGATTCAAACCAAAAACCCAACCTGGTTCAGGTTTCGTGGGATGTTAACGATGAGCAAACCCGAAAAAGAGAAATCAGGGCTCTTGTGCAGGCGATGGATGAGGCGGGCTTAAATACCTCAGTTGTAGTTTCGAATGATCATTCAGAAATAATAAAATATGATGGAAAAGAAATCCATATTATCCCGGCGTGGAAATACTTTTTATCCTAAAAAAAAGAAACGATTATTTGATGCTGTTTTTTGTGGACAAAAGAATGTATGAACTTTTCCGGATATATACCCAAGGTATTTCCAAATTCAAACAGTTGGTGTGCAAAACGTTGGGCTGTTTCGGGGTACCCCCGGAGTGCAATGTAAACGCCAATAGCTTTTATGTGTTTCGCTCAATGCATCTTCGGCGCTTATGGTTTTACCTGCAAGGTACTCGGTTTCGCATCCGGCCACCATGGTTTCAAACTCAGCATCGGTTGCAGGTCTGTTGGGGTTTGTCCAGTCGTATGGGCTGTTTGCGGTATCGCGTATGGTTATTTCAAAATCTCTGTTTTTAAAAAGGGTTTTAACCCGCTTTATTCATACCTGAGCACAGCGAAAGGTGTGAATGTGC
>DYQV01000546.1 GCA_020719105.1 Rikenella microfusus | reverse complement strand
CGGTATGAAACGTTGGGGATTTCGGAGCTGCGAACCTATCAACCGATAAGAACCTTGCCAGCGAGCAATGCACTTGCCTTACCACTTAACCCCCAATGTTTTATGACCGCGTGTTGGCGGGTCGTTCATTTTTTCTTTTTATTTTCAGAAATCTTCATATATTTGTAACCATTGTATAAGGTTAAACAATTTGGTTATGAGTAAATATTTAACATTAGCTGAAACTTCAGAACTTATTGGTAAAAGTAAAGAAACTTTAAGAAGATGGGATAGAGAAGGTAAACTTTCTGCTGTTCGTGAGCCAATGAGTAATTACAGAGTCTATAAGAGAGAACAAGTTGAATCATTATTTAGCGATTTTGTCGATTTTAAAATCCTTGAAACAGAACAAAATTATGTTGAGCCTGACAATCAATACTCTGTATTAGAATTGTTTGCTGGTGCCGGTGGATTAGCTGTAGGCTTGGAAAAAGCTGGATTAAAATGTGTTGCATTAAATGAAATTGACAAATGGGCTTGTGAAACACTCCGAAAAAACCGACCAAATTGGAAAGTTTTCGAAGGCGATATTAAATCATTTAGTTTTACTGAATATCATAATAAAATTGACGTAGTTACTGGCGGTTTCCCTTGTCAGGCTTTTAGTTATGCTGGCAAGAAACTTGGTCTAAATGACGCTAGAGGTACACTTTTTTACGAATTTGCTCGTGTCGTTAAAGAAGTTAATCCGCCAATTTGTATCGGTGAAAATGTACGTGGATTATTGAGCCACGAAAACGGCAAAACATTACAAGGAATGATTTCAATATTAGATGAAATCGGTTATAATGTTGTTCCATATCAAGTTCTTAAAGCTGTCAATTATAAAGTGCCTCAAAAACGGGAACGATTAATCTTAGTTGGAATCCGAAAAGATATTACAATTAAATACGAATACCCAAAACCCAATAAAAAAACCTATAATCTTTCCGATGCTTTAAAAAAAGGAGAATTGTTTGATAGTGACGTACCTAATTCTATGGGCGTTAAATACCCGAAAAGCAAGAAAGATGTTTTAGACTTGGTGCCTCAAAAAGGCTATTGGCGTGACTTGCCATTAGATATTCAGAAGCAATTTATGGGTCAAAGCTTTTATCTAGGAGGCGGAAAAACTGGAATGGCTCGCAGAATTGGCTGGGACGAACCTTGTTTAACTTTAACTTGTAGTCCTGCTCAAAAACAAACGGAACGTTGTCATCCCGAGGAAACACGACCGTTTACCGTTAGAGAATATGCACGAATTCAAACTTTTCCTGATAATTGGGAATTTGCAGGCTCTATGGCTCAACAATATAAACAGATAGGAAATGCCGTGCCAGTTAATTTAGGCAAAGAGGTTGGTTACTCTATTGTAAAATTTCTAAATCAATACTACAGTTTGTCGAAACCCAAATAATAGCTGTAATTCTCAAAAGTTATTTGGTCTAAAATAGTCCGTTTTGTCGATCGTGTAGCCGTTTTTATTTCGTCTAAAGCGGAGTTTTTAATTACAGTTTTATCTTGTTCGATTGAATTTAAATAATCTTTAATTGCAATCGGCAAGGCTTTATATAGCTGAAACAAAGCGTTTTCCTGACCAGACAATAAAGCATAAAATTGGTCGCCCGAAATTTTATATACTCTTGAATGACTGTACTCTTTACCATTAATTTCACCTTTCCACAATTCCGAAAAACTACCTTTAGCTAATATTTGAACCCAATAGCATTTTGCCTTTTTGTAGGTATCTGCATAACGAGCCAGTTTCTGAAACAACGCTTCAGCAGAACTGCTATTCATCGTGTTGTGCTTGTTCTTAATATCAGCAAACAAAGTATCATCAATAGCTTTGATGTCAAAACCGCTCAAATTACCAACTTCAAAGCCTTGGATTCCAGCAAGTATTTGCTCGTGAAAAGTACCAATCGAATTATTGAT
>DYQV01000545.1 GCA_020719105.1 Rikenella microfusus | reverse complement strand
CATCGCACATTCACACCTTTCGCTGTGCTCAGGTATGAATAAAGCGGGTTAACTAATGTTTGCAAACAAAAATTAGAAGTATTTCACATAATTTGAAAGCATATATACTATCGCTTTGGCTTCAATGACATCAAATAATTATTGCCGTGTAACCAGAAGAATGTATGCTAAACAAAACAGAATTTTATGATACGGTTGTTTATTTTTCCTTTAATTTTGTACAAATTGTATTTCATGGGTAGCCTCTATTTAAAAGTACTTCCAATCATTGTTTTCCTCAATATAAAAAATAGGGATTCATACCATTGAGTGATTTGCTTTATCAAATCGCTCAATTTGGGTTTTAATAAACTCAATTGGTTTTTAGCAAACCAATTAATTCTGAACTTAAAATCAGTCGTTTTTTAATTAAAAAAAATACAATTATGGAATTACCATTTGCCGAATCATATAAAATAAAAATGGTGGAGACCATCCGCCGCAGCACTCGTGTAGAGCGCGAACAATGGATTACAGAGGCCAATTACAATTTGTTTAATTTAAAGAGCAATCAGGTATTTATCGACCTGCTTACCGACTCAGGTACAGGAGCTATGAGCGATAAACAGTGGGCCTCCATGATGGTAGGTGACGAATCGTATGCGGGAGCCAGTTCTTATCAAAATATGAAGGATGCCATTAAAAACATTATGGGTTTTGATTATTTTTTACCAACACATCAGGGGCGGGCGGCTGAAAATGTTCTTTTCTCCGTTTTGGTAAAAGAAGGTGATGTAGTACCTGGTAATTCTCATTTTGATACTACCAAAGGGCATATTGAATTTCGCAAAGCAAAAGCAATTGATTGCACTATTGATGAAGCTTTTGATACCAACAATTTGCATCCCTTTAAAGGGAATATTGATACCGGAAAATTGGAAAAAGTATTGAAACAATATCCCAAAGAAAAAATATCGTTCATTGTTTTAACACTTACCAACAACACCGCCGGTGGACAGCCGGTTTCACTTGCTAACATAAAGGAAGTATCGGCTTTAGCCAAGAAATATGGAGTATTGCTTTTGTTCGATTCAGCCCGCTTTGCTGAAAACGCCTATTTTATTAAAACCCGCGAGCAAGCTTATGCAAATTGTACTATCAAGGAAATTGTGCTTGAAATGTATAAATATGCCGATTTAGCCACCATGAGCAGTAAAAAAGATGCCATAGTTAATATGGGCGGTTTTATTGGATTCAAGAATGAGGATATATTCCGTAAAGCATGTACTTATAATATTATGTTTGAAGGATATATTACCTATGGCGGAATGAGCGGACGCGACATGAATGCTCTGGCCCAAGGTTTAGATGAAGGAACTGAATTTGAATATCTTGAAACCCGAATTAATCAGGTTACATATTTAGGAAACAGGCTCATTGAATTTGGAATTCCTGTTCAAAGCCCTATTGGAGGTCATGCGGTATTTGTTGATGCAAAAAAATTACTCCCTCAGGTTCCTAAAGAACAATTTGTAGCACAAACGTTAGGTGTTGAATTATACCTTGAAGCAGGTATCCGTGGAGTTGAAATTGGAACCATATTAGCAGACAGAGATCCAGTAACCCGCGAAAACCGCTATCCTAACCTTGAATTTTTAAGGCTCGCCATACCGCGCCGCACCTATACCAACAATCACATGGATGTAATTGCGGTAGCACTAAAAAATGTTTTCGACCGGAGGGAAACAATAAAAACAGGATATAAAATTGTATGGGAAGCCCCTATAATGAGGCATTTTACCGTGATTCTCCAAAAAATATGATGTGAATTTTAAGATGTAAACCACCCCCTTGAGGGTGGTTTTTTTATTTTACCAAAGCTAATACACCCCAATAAATACATTTCCAATTTAACAACCCTTAAAGAAAATAAGGTTCTATAACGTATTGTGTGGGTAAATAAAAAAGGCATATTGTCGAAAACT
>DYQV01000077.1 GCA_020719105.1 Rikenella microfusus | reverse complement strand
TAGTCCCTGTTTTTTTCAATTTGTCGTCCATGGGGTAGCCAATGGCTTCTTAGGTATTAATAAAAGCCATCCCCATTTTATGGATATGATAGCTGGAATGGTTATTTGAAGGAGCAAAGGAGTGGTTTTTAATATAAATGAAATTGTTGCTTTGTAATCACGTTTGATGTGATATAAATAGTTTTTGGGAGATTCCGATTTTAGAAATGAGTATATCTTCAATCATCCAAATAACTGATCCTTTGCACCTTTTTGATAGTTCCTACAATAGAATGACCATTTCAATTTTACAATTTCATTATAATTTAAATTTACCATAGTATAGGTAAAAGAAACTTTTTAAGTGGTATCAATTTGATTTCCATTTATTTAGACAACTAATTAATATTTAATTTACACTATCAACCGACAAAAGAGCAAATTTCCCTTGAAACATTACAAATACCAGTTCAGGAACTCCAGCCGGCATAATTGATTCATCAATGCCATTTAGAAATAAATAATCAGGATTCCATCCAAACCAGCCTCCAAGAATACTTTTTCCGAAGGCCATGCTGTAACTGACTGTAACCCATAATACGCTCATAATACCCATAGCTACAAAGCTATGCATCATGGTGCCCAACACGTTTTTCGACCTAACTAAACCACCATAAAACATGGCAAGGCCCGGAACCATTAGAAGTACCAACGCAGTTGACGTAATCATCCATGCTGTTGCTCCGGTGTCAATGGGCGTTTGTTCACTGGCAAATGTGTGAAATGCAAATGCACACATACCAAATAATAAAAGATAGATTTTTTTCATTTTTTACTCGTTTAGCGATAAATTGTGATATTTTTTAGCAAAAAAATGACAAATTGTTATAAAATGCAACTTATTTGTACAATAAATGTTAGACACCCCCTAAAAAAATGGGGTGATAATAAAAATGCAATAAAATAAACTAAAATACGGGCGTTAATTTTTGGTTTTTTTTAAACCGAATGTCGTTTTAATTTGTTTAAACAGGATATTTATTAAAAACAGTTTATGGAAAAATTTTTAATTACCTCGTTGTTTACCCTTGCCATGTTTGTTGGTTTTGGGCAGCAAAAAAGCCTGCATGATTTTAAAACCAAAACCTTAGAAGGGGACGATTTTGACTTGGCATCGTTAAAAGGAAAAAAAGTGTTGGTTGTAAATACCGCATCAAAATGTGGGAACACTCCCCAATATGCAGAATTGGAAGCACTTTATAAAAAATATGGTGGCGACAGGTTTGTGATAATTGGTTTTCCGGCCAACAATTTTTTAAAACAGGAACCGGGCACCAATGAAGAAATCCGTGATTTTTGCACCAAAAACTATGGGGTGACTTTTCCGATGATGCATAAAATTTCGGTTAAAGGCGACGACATGGATCCCATTTATCAATGGTTAACACAAAAGAGCCAAAATGGAGTAATGGATGCTGAAGTAGCTTGGAACTTCCAAAAGTTTATGATTGACGAAAACGGTAAATGGGTTGATTTTTTGAAGCACAAAGAAAGCGTGATTTCCGATAAAATTGATCATTGGATTACCGGTAAGTAAAGTATCATGTAAAAGATTAATAAAAAAAGAGAGCAGAAATAAATTTCTTCTCTCTTTTTTAATACTATCAATTAGTTTGTTTTTTGTTCAACCTCAAATTTCATTGGGTTAGTTATGGTCTCTTTTAGCAAAGCTATCTCCAACACTTGGTCAATGGTTTCCACATAATGAAATTTCAAACCTTTTACATATTCCGGTTTAATATCCTCTATATCTTTTTGGTTTTGAGCTGATAATAATATTTCCTTGATATTGGCTCTTTTGGCAGCTAATATTTTCTCACGGATACCACCTACTGGCAATACTTTTCCCCGGAGAGTAATTTCCCCGGTCATGGCTATACCATCTTTAACTTTGCGTTGGGTAAACGCTGAAGCAATGGATGTTACCATAGTTATTCCTGCCGATGGGCCATCTTTAGGAATGGCTCCTTCAGGTACGTGTACGTGTACGTTCCAGTTTTCAAAAATTTCTGGTTTTAACTCAAGCATTGAAGCCCTCGATTTGATTATTTCAAGCGCTATCACGGTCGATTCTTTCATTACTTCACCTAAATTTCCAGTAATGGTTAGTTTTCCCTTTCCTTGGCTGAGGCTGGTTTCAATATACAAAATATCACCGCCAACGGCAGTCCAGGCAAGCCCGGTAACTACTCCGGCAAACTCATTTCCGTCGTAAAGCTCCTGGGTATATTTAGTTTTACCTAGCAGTAATTCTAAATGTTCCGGAAGTACTGTCTTTTCGAAGGTTTCGTTAAATGCAATGCGTTTGGCAATTCTCCTTGAGGCTTGTGCCAATCGTTTATCCAATTCCCTAACGCCCGATTCGCGGGTATAACCCTCGATAATCCGTTCCAGCGTTTCTTTGGGAAAAGTAACCGCATCCAGTTCAATCCCATGATTTTTCAATTGTTTAGGCACTAAATGACGGTTGGCAATTTCAATTTTTTCTTCAACAATGTATCCGCTCACATCTATCATTTCCATCCGATCGCGCAAAGGGGGACTGATTGTATTTATAACGTTGGCTGTAGCAATAAACATAACTTTCGAAAGGTCGTAATCCACGTCGAGGTAGTTATCGTGAAAGGCATTGTTTTGTTCCGGATCAAGCACTTCGAGTAAAGCGGAAGCAGGATCACCATGGAAATCCTTGCCAACTTTATCAATTTCATCGAGAATGAAAACCGGGTTTGAAGTTCCGGCTTTTTTCATATTTTGAATGATACGGCCGGGCATTGCCCCAATATAAGTTTTTCGGTGTCCTCGTATTTCGGCTTCATCGTGCAAACCGCCCAATGACATGCGTATGTATTTTCTTCCGAGTGCCTCAGCTACCGATTTTCCTAACGATGTTTTACCAACTCCGGGAGGGCCATATAAACAAAGGATGGGTGATTTTAAATCTCCTTTCAGTTTTAATACAGCTAAATGCTCCAGAATGCGCTCTTTTACTTTTTCCAACCCAAAATGATCCCGATCTAATATTTCAGTAGCCAATGGCATATCAAAACGGTCGGTACTGTAATCGTTCCATGGCAAATCGAGCATGGTTTGTAAGTAATTCAACTGAACGGAATATTCCCCTGTAGCCGGATTTAGTCGGTGAAGTTTATCGGTTTCTTTTTCAAATATCTTGGCAACCTCATCCGTCCATTTTTTAGTTTTGGCTTTTTCTTTTAAATCCTCCACTTCTTTTTCAACCGGATTGCCCCCCAACTCATTTTGAATGGTCTTTATCTGCTGATTCAACAGAAATTCCCTTTGTTGCTTGTCCAAATCCGATTTCACTTTACGTTGAATGTCGTCTTTGAGTTCAAGCATTTGAATTTCTTTCGATAGAAGCTCCAATAACTTGATGCTTCGTTGAAACAAATCGGTTTCCTGGAGCAGGTTTTGTTTAGCTCCAACTTTTAATTCGCTGTTGGAACAAATAAAATTGATTAAAAAGAATGGGTTGTCGATATTTTTAATGGCAAAAATAGCTTCCGATGGAATGTTGGGCGAAAGCTTGATAATCTTCATCGAAAGGTCTTTGATGGATCCTACCAACGCCTCAAATTCCTCGCTTTGCTCTTCGAGAGGCATCTTTTCCTCAATGCTTGAAACATAAGCGGTAAAATAGGGCTCTTCCGACAAGTATTCTTTAACCATAAACCGTTTTTTTCCTTGAATGATGACAGTTGTGGAATTATCGGGCATTTCCAATATTTTCATGATGGTAGCTACCGTACCTTGACGGAACAAATCCTCAGAGCGGGGCTCTTCGATATTTACGTCCATTTGAGCAACGGTTCCAATAATTTTATCGTTCTTGAATGCTTCGCGTATAAGCCTCAGCGATTTATCACGACCCACGGTTATAGGAATTACCACACCGGGGAATAACACCATATTCCGTAAAGGCAAAATGGGTATAAGCTCCGGAAACTTAAATTTATCGATGCTTTGCTGGTCTTCGTCGGATATGATTGGAAAAAATTCTGTGTCGCCCCCTTCGTTGTCAGCCGCCAATAACTTGTCCAGATTAAATTCTTCCATAAATTCCATAATATTTTCCTTGTTGCGACATGTTGTCAGTAAAATGAATTTTTTAATTGAATGCGCTGTAATGTCAATAGTTATGCCAAAGGAAAACTGGAAATAAAACTATTCACCCGGATTATTCATTAATAATCCTGACGATTAAGCTACACCTCAATATTGGGAAAATAAAAACTCCCAATTTTGGGTGTAGCTAAATCGGGGTTTCCCGCTTTGCAACCCAATGCCCATCGCACATTCACACCTTTCGCTGTGCTCAGGTATGAATAAAGCGGGTTCAGTAAAAAACCGGTATTGGCAATTTTTATTTCTGAAAATTAACGCGGTACTTTGCCGTACGCTTAAATACTTCATTTATAATTTGTTGTTCCTTTTCATCGAAAACCAAACCACGGCGTTCCATTACCCGTTGGGCAATTTCATGAGCTGTTTCGATGCGGCACTCGGTAAATTTGTGTGAACCTCCCCATGTAAAAGATGGAATGAAATTCCGGGGAAACCCGTCGCCAAAAATATTGGCTGCAACCCCAACTACCGTTCCGGTATTAAACATGGTATTGATGCCGCATTTGGAATGATCACCCATAATTAATCCGCAAAACTGGAGTCCGGTTTTAACAAATTGGTCGGTTTGATAGCTCCAGATTTTCACCTCAGCATAATTGTTTTTAAGGTTTGAGTTATTGGTATCGGCTCCCAAATTGCACCATTCGCCAATCACAGAATTTCCAAGAAAACCATCGTGTGCTTTGTTCGAGTTTCCAAAAATGACTACATTATTCAACTCACCCCCAACCTTTGAATTCGGACCGATGGTTGTTGGACCGTAAATTTTAGCTGACATTTTAACGGTACTGTGAGCGCATAACGCAAACGGTCCTCTAATAGCGGAATTCTCCATCACCTCTGCCCCTTTTCCTATGTAAACCGGCCCATTTTTAGTATTGATGGTGGCAAATTCAACCACAGCTCCCCTTTCAACAAAAATTTCTTTATCGCCAATAATATTGTTGGTTTTACTAATTGCCTGCGATTTTTTCCCTTTGGTAATCAGTTTAAAATCGTGTTCAATTCCATCGCCATTCATTTGGAATATATCACAGGGGTAATTAATTTTAATTAAATCGGATATGGTTTGAATTTCAGTACCTTTAATGTACGATGAAGGATCAAAAGTAGTAGGATCAATTTTATGGATGCGCAAGGCGCAAACAATGTCGCCACTCTTAAGCACCTGATTCAATTCCAGATTCTCAATTTCAGAGAGTAGCTCTGCCGTTGGAATTAATGAACTATTAATAAACAGGTTGTCCTCTTCCTGCTCCATCGGAAACTTTTGCTGCAAATAATCTTTTGTATAATAGGAACAGGAAGCTTGCAAGTACTTTTCCCATTTTTCTTTCATGGTAAGTATGCCCAATCTAATTTCCGATACAGGACGTGTGAAAGTAAGTGGTAATAATTGCTCCCATGTTTTATCGTCGAATAAAATGTAGTTCATATTCCCTTAGTTTAATTGCATTCCAAAGGGGGCAAAATAGAAATATTAATTTAATTCGTCTATTAATTTCATCATTTTTTTAAGTGGCCGAACAATTATTTAAAAATTGAGTTATTTTTACCGCCTTAATGAGTTAATAAACTTGTTTTTTGGAAATATGCCTCTTTAGCTCAGTTGGTAGAGCAGCTCATTCGTAATGAGCAGGTCGTGGGTTCGAGTCCCATGAGAGGCTCCAAATACCCCTTCAATTTATTTCCACATAAACACAAGTGAACGCAAGTGAACAGCATCCATAGGCTTTAGAGCTTTTTATCATTTCACTAAAGTACACCTAAATTCACACACGTACAAAAAAATAGGTGCAAATTTAGGTGCAAATATTTTATATCTTTGATAAAAATATTAAGCTATGGCAACTGTATTATATTATGTAAGAACTTCCTTAGAAAAGAAGAATCCAACCATTAATATCCGGGTAAAATTTAAAATTAGTACCATTACATACTATGGTATAACTCCTTATTTAGTTGAGTTTAATTCGTGGAATAAGAAAAAACAACGAATTGATCAAGAGAAGTTTAAAGATACAGAGCTCAAAGTAAATTCAAACCTATTGAAACTTGAAGCCCATATATTAAATGCTTTTAATAAAGTCACCAATAAGGAAATCATTGATAGTAATTGGGTTCAAACTCAAATTGATGAATATTCTGATCCCCAAGATAGTGAAGAGAAAAAGGAGCTACGGTTACTTGATTTCATTGATGATTTTGTTTTGAATGCACCCAATATGACCATTAAAAAATCAGGTAAGAAATTAGATCCAAAAACCATTACCAAGTATAAATTGACACAAAAGTATATTAATGAGGTTGCTAAAACATTTAATCCCAAGATATTGTTGAAAAATGTGGATTATAATTTTTATGAAGAATATTATGATTTTTTAACGATTAATAAAGGGTTTGCGGTAAACAACGTTGGTAAACACATTGATACCTTAAAAGTATTTCTTCATGCAGCTGAAAGAAGAGGACATTCAATTCATAGGGATATTGAATTTTTTATAGAACCTTCAGAAGATAGTGAGAATATTTATTTTAGGGAAGACGAACTTGAAAAGCTTTATAGAAAAGACTTATCAAAGTCACCTTACCTTGAACGAGTGCGGGATTTATTTATAATAGGTTGTTGGACCGGCTTAAGATACTCAGATTTAAGTACCCTTGAGCGAGATGATTTAATACATGATAAAATTCGTGTGACTAACCGAAAAACAGGGAATAAAGTAATTTTACCGTTACATCAGCATACAAAAATGATTCTGGAAAAGTATAACTATAAGCTGCCTAATAAAATTGCGATTTCTAATTTCAATGACTATATAAAAGAAGCCTGCCAAATAGCAGTATTGGATGAACCATTTAAAAAGACAATGACGAAAGGTGGTGAAAAAAAAACAACAACCTCCCCTAAATGGAGTTTAACATCTTCACATACCGCCAGAAGATCATTTGCAACCAATCTTTATAAAAAAGGAGTACCTTCTATAACCATTATGGCATTAACGGGGCATAAAACAGAAAAGGCATTTTTAGCCTATATTAAAGTAACACCTGAAGAGCATGCCGAAATATTGCAAAAGGTATTTGATGATGACCAAGCAAAGATTTTAAAAGAATTAGAGTTAAAAGAAAATAATACTGGTAACATCTAATTTTTGAATTTCATTTTAAGATTATGAACAATAAATGTCAATTCAATCAAATTGAATTATGAAACTCATCTTTTTTTGAAACCACAAAGTCTTTGCAAGTTCTATTTCTTTTAAACCATACTTTTCAATAATTTTTTTATTAAAGAAATCTTTCATGCTAAAAGATTTAAAAAAAACCTCAATCTCGTCTGATTCAAGATATTTCATAATATCATTTTCATTATGTTTATCATAAAGATTCTCTTGCTGAGCTTGGAATTCTTGATAATTCTTTCTGGAGTTCTTATAAATTGAAAAATATGATATTTAACTTCATTCTTTTGCTTTATTATTTCTTCAATATATTCTTTTTTGTCAAAAGCAGAAATATTTAGTTCCTCAATATTATCTGGATGGTATAAATAATTCTCGAAACAATAATAATTAAGGATGAAATAGTTAGGATATTTCTTTCTAATTCGCTCAATTTCAGTATCCAATAAATAATCCCGATCCCTTAGGCCATAATACCCTAGCTTTGTTTTAGTTTTAACGAAAACAGAAGAACTATCCCTCTCAGGAAAAAAAAACAATGTTCTCAAAATTAAGATTGTTTAGAATGTCGGCATTCTTATTCTCACAAGCAATTATGCGGTCGTTCGTTAATTTTTTTCTAACAATATCATTTGTTAATGATGATACTTTAACTATTTCTAAACTTTTATCGCAGCGAATATCCGGGATTTCATTTAATTCATATCTCTGTAATGTGTCGAAATCATAAAATTGGGGAGTATTAACCGTTTTACAATGTGAACAATTACAAGGAATCATTTCGGAAACTTTGATCTTATTATAGTCTTTATGAATTTCTTTAATAGCTTTCCTAATAATGAATAAGTATTCACGTTTGTGTTTTCCTTTTAATTCAATTGTGATCTTATTCTCAAAATATTTCTCTTTAATGAAAGCTTGTGTACCATCATCGTGAAGAATTACACCATAGCGCCAGTATTTGTTATCGTAAATATCCGAGTTTAATTTAACTATAAGCCTAGTTAGAATACCTTTGGGCATAAATTTATATCGAAATTCAAATTTTGTATTCTCTGATGAACTAATCCAATCATGTTCTATTTCATCAACTGGCAACAAACGTGGAACTAAGTATTCTCCATTAGGAAGTTCAAAGCATAAATCAAATTTTCTATTCTTCATAAGTGAAATTAATTCCCTTATTTTTGATTTATATTCTTCACCTGCCCATATTCTTGTTATGTCTTCATTTGAGAAACGACCTTTTTGTTCAATCACCTTTCTATCATCTAGAATTCTATAAACCCCAGTAGTAATCCATTCATGATTAAGAATCACTGTATCCTTTAATTCAAAATCTTCTTGGAAATGCAATAAAACTCCTAAGTCATGAAAATATTCACTTAAAAATAATGCACTTTCTTCTTTTCGGTAATGTTTTCTGCATATCTCAAGGTATTCGCATTCAGTTATATAATTTTTTCCACCTTGTTTTAATATTTCTATTTCTCTTCTAATATCAACCCATTGTTTTGGTAATGGATTTCCAATATGAGGTAAATTAGATGCGATTGTTTTTAAAGCAAGTTTGAATTCCCTTAAATTTTCTTCAAATCCAGTCTTAAGACTAATTTTATGAAAATCAACTATATTTGAAAAAGACTCTTTATATTCTTTAATCGGCAAATCCTTGGTCGGTTGATCACATTTGTTTAGAACCATAATAACTGGACTTTTATCACCTAATAATTTAATGATATTTAGCCAATAATAGAAATCATCGTGACTATCCTCTTTTCTTGACTCAGTAACAAGCATGTACATGGATCGCTTTGTAAGAAAAAATTGATGTGTAGAATGATATATTTCTTGACCACCAAAATCCCAAATATTAATTTGAAAGTCTCGTTGAATAGCAGGATTAATCTTAACAATTTCACTTTTTGGAATAACCCAACTATTTATGTTTATACCCTCAGTACTTTCTGTATCATCTAAAATATAATCACTATTCATCAATGCTTTAGAAATGCAAGTTTTCCCCACCCTTCCTTGACCAACTAATATTAGTTTTACCTCATATAGAAAATCCTTTTCTTCAAGTTCTTTATAAAAATTCCGAATAGATTGAATACCTCTTGCAACAATTTCCGGAGGCAACATGTCAAAGGAGTTTTCTTCTAAAAAAATCTCGTTTAACGATGGCATATTTGCAATCTTTTCAGAAATATCAGTAAGCTTATTTTTACTGAGGTTCAAATAATTTAATTTATGTAATTCTGATAACTTCTCACTAATTTTTGTAAGCCGATTATCGGAAA
>DYQV01000076.1 GCA_020719105.1 Rikenella microfusus | reverse complement strand
AACATGCAAAGATACAAAAAACTTTTGAAAACACGGACAAAATTGTGGTTGTATAGCAATAAGTTTGATTAAAACTAATTCGTAACTTTGCACAAAATACGACAAAGCATGCCAAAAATTGAAATTTTCCCGCTTGTAAATGACGAGGGAACTGTCATTGGAAAAGCTACACGAACTGAATGTCATTCGGGTAGTTTTCTGCTTCATCCTGTGGTTCACCTACATGTAATAAATTCAAAAAGAGAACTTTACTTGCAAAAAAGAGCCGACAACAAAGATATTCAGCCTGGTAAATGGGACACATCTGTAGGTGGACATGTGGATTACGGCGAAGAAATTGAACAGGCTCTGCGTCGCGAGGTGCGCGAAGAATTAGGAATTGAACACTTTGAACCGGTTTTTATGCTGCGCAACAAATTTGTATCCACTCAGGAAGCGGAACTAGTGCATAGTTTCTATGCTATTTATGATGGACAAATTTTGCCCGACCCTATTGAAATTTCGGAAGGGAAATTCTGGACATTAGAAGAAATTAATCAGAATTTATGTAAAAATATATTTACACCAAATTTTGAAAATGAATACCGGAAAATTATAAATGAAGGACTGTTGCCAAGGTAGAAGGCAGAACCAACGGTCAGCGACCGAAGGGAGATAAATTAGAAACTATGAAAAAGTCAGTTTTTGCGTTATTTGGTGAGATTTGGAAGTTTATAAAAGCAGATTTTCATGCGCTTTCGTATATCTATACTTTTGTTTTTATAGGAGTAGCCATATTTTTAAATTACGAATTAGGTTTTTACCGAACGGTAATGCGCAACAGCTATTTCGAAGGAAACTCGATGCTGTATTTTCCGCTTTTCTATCTCTTTTTTTATTTTGCAGTTGCCATACCAACCTTATTCTTCCGAAAAGAATATAAAAAGCTCAACAATTCAAAATTTTATGCTAAATCGCTATTTTTCATATTGTTGTATGGCTTGTCAATCGGATTTTACGCCCATAAAAACATACAAATCAGCAGTTTTTTTCACGAAGAAAATGCTTACATTATCCGCCTGCTTTCGCAACTCAAAAGTATTTTATTCTACTTTGTACCACTCTACATATTCAAACATTTATACGATAAAAAAATTGAAGGCATTTACGGATTAACGCCTAAAACAAGCCTCCTACGCGGTTACTTTTCGCTTTATCTAATGCTACTTCCGTTTATTATTCTTATCTCGTTTAGCGCCGACTTTCAAACAGCTTATCCACAATTTAAGCCATGGTATTACGAAGAAATTTTTGGGCTGCCAACTGCTGCTTACACTTTTCTTTTTGAAATAAGTTATGGACTCGATTTTATTATGACCGAGTTGCTTTTTCGTGGTGCATTAGTTATTGGCATGACGGCACTTTTGGGAAGAAGTGCTGTTTTACCTATGGTGGCTATGTATTGCGCAATCCATTTTGGGAAACCGCTGGGCGAAACTATCTCATCCGTTTTTGGCGGTTATATATTGGGTGCGCTTGCTTATCAAACCCGTCATATTTGGGGTGGTGTAATTGTGCACATTCTCATTGCACTATCAATGGAGATTATGGCACTTTTTCATTTTTACAGCAAAGAATTTTAGAACCTCACTCCTACCCGAACATCGGCATGTTGCAGATTATAAGGAAGCAATACCGTGTAACCAATAGGTACAGTGAGGTAAACTGCCGGACGTTTTTTATTCAAACCGCTTAACTGCCAAGCATAATCGAATAAAAATCCGTAACCTTGTGTAGCCAACTTAGCCGGCAAAGCATTTGCGTTATCGATAAGCGAAAACAAATTACGATAGCCAAATTCCAAACTATATTACTTGGTAACCTTGAGTATATTGATGTACTTGTGCAAACTATCGGTTTTGTAAAGTTTTGTTGAACCTGTAGTAGCATCGCTTGTGTAAGGTAAACGTGTAAAAAGCACTGTTGGGAAAAGTAGTATAAAAATGGAAATTTTGATATTCATGGGGATAATTATTGAAATGTAAAACTTGTGTATAGTTGAATTTTAAAGTTTCATAAACTGTTTATTTTATTAATATTTGTTGTGAAATTTGAAATGCTTGTTTTACTCTATCAGCCATGCCTATACCATCGCGAATGCTACCCGCAAGAATTAAACCTTTAAATTTTTTCTCAATTTCGGCAATGGTTTTAAATCGCAGCTCCGATTTTATATCGTACTGAGCAATAGCATATTGATATCTATTAATTCGCAGTAAGTCTGGCTTACTTTCAACTTGCATTGTAATTCTCAGTTCATCCAAAATAACATTGGTTAAAGCCTCATTTGTTAATTCGAGCAGTTCTTTTTGCTTCATACCACCCCAAAAAACCGACAAAAGCGCTCCACCTACAGGAGCTCTTCGAATGAAAATAGCCGAAGGAAAAAGCACTCCAAGTACCTTTCTGTTTTCCTTCGAAGCTACCAATCCTCCAAAGGCATCTAACTTAATTCCAGTCCATTTATTGTAGCCCACAGCTGTGTTAATAACTGGCGAGTAGGTGGTATCAGACAACGATTGCAATAAATCCGCAGCCACAAAAGGTAGAATTGCCGGAAGTTGATAGCCACCAATAGTCGTAATTACATGGGTTGAAAGTATTTCAAAATGATTATTATTTTCTTTCTGAAATATTGTTTTAAAGCCATTCATTTCATGCTGAATTTCAACATCTTTACATTCTAACTCAATATTTTTATCTCCTATACGAGTAGCCAATGTATCCACAATTTGTTGTAAACCGCCATTTGTTGAAAACACTTCGCGGGTAACTTTTGGCTCGTTGGCTGAACTGGTATTTTGTTTTGCTTCTTTTCGTTTGGCAATGGTTCCCCGTATAAAGCCACCGTATAGCACTTCGAGCGCATACAATTTTGGTAAAGCATGGCGCGTAATAAGCGTTGCAGGGTCGCCGGCATACACACCGGACAAAAACGGATCGACAGCATAATCTAAGAAACTCTTGCCCAAGCGACGTTTCACCAATTCGGCTATTGATTCGTCGGGATAGCCGCCTTTAGGTCTGAACGGCTCACCCAGAATACGAAATTTATCGTACCAACTAAAAAGTGGCGTACCCACAGCCGAAAGCAGACCCGAAGGCAAAGCATGCCACCGATTTTTTTTCCAGATATACCGTTTTTGGGCACTTTTATCGGCAACCAGAAGTTCGCAATCCGGCTTTAATTCATCTAACAAGCTCACAATTTCCGCCGTAGCCAACACGCCTGTCGAAGGACCTGTTTCGTAAGTAAAATCCCCATCGGTAATAGTTCGAATTACACCACCTACACGAGAATTTTGTTCCAAAACCAGTACATTTTTACCAGCCTTGGACAAATAATAAGCCAGCGAAAGCCCCGTTAGCCCAGCTCCAATTACGACCACATCTTTCTGAATAGTTTTCATCGCTCACTTTTAATAAAATTATAAAATAGGGATACTAAAATATCATCGCTCATCGGAATGACCACTCTGCAAATTTGTTTTACACCCAACTCATTTAATGCAAAGGGAATAAGTTCGGTGTCTAAATCGAAACGCGTTTCGAGATTCTCATTTACAAAACTTAATGGCACAACTACAATTTCGTTAATATTGTTGTTATACAAAGTTTTAAGCATATCGACGGTGTAAGGTCGCGTCCATTCTCCGTGACCGATTTTGGACTGATAGCTCAAATGATAAGGCAAATCTAACGATTCGGCAATAAGATACGCCGAACTTCGCATTTTTTCGGCATAACGGTCGCCCCGTTTCGAAAATGATTGGGGAATAGCATGGGCGCTAAACAATAAATGTGGCTTTTGATAGCCCATTTCGTCAATTTTTTGCCGGATAAGGCGCGCCCAATATTGAATAAAAAGTGGAGCGTCGAAATAATCTTCGATAAATCGGATTTGAATACTTCTCAGTTTTGTTTGCATTTTATCCAACGAAGTTTGAACACTACCTGTTGTCGAAAAACTGGCTTGCGGATACATCGAAATAATGGCAAAATCGTGTACTCCTGAAGCATTTAGCTCTGCTATTTTGGTTTCGATAAAAGGCTCCGAATAAGAATAAACACTGCATACATGGTAGTCGGAACCTACCAACAACTGAAGTTGCTCCGCAGTAGCCTGCATCGATTTTTGCAAAGGTGAGCCTCCGATTAATTCGTATTTTTTCCATGACGATTTGTATCGTAAAACACTTATAATGTCCGAAATAATTGTTCGTACTATGCTGGGAGCATACAGTATGGCTTTGTCGTTGAACATACGTTTCAGAAACACCCGCATATCCGGTTCCGATACGGGAGCTCCCATATTGGCTAATAATACTGCTTGCCTTTTCATTTTAAATGGTAGTTGAGTATTTTCCTTCCTGAAACATAAATGCGGGGTCGAATGCCACAGCTACATTGCGAACTATCATCATACCTTGTGGCGTAACGTGCAATTTATTATCGGCAAATTCAATCAATTTATCATCGATTAATGAACTTAATTTTAGAATATCAAATTGTGTAATTTCGAGGAATTCACTTAGCGAACAATTATATTTTTCGGCCATAACAGCAAAATCTAACTCCCCATTACACATGATTTCGTTTATCGTATCACGAATTAAAATTTCAGGATTGCTAAGCGTATAACCACGCTCCACAGCAAAAGTCCCCGATTCGATAGCCTCTGCATATTTATCGTATTGTTTGATGTTTTGCGCATAAAATCCGTTCAACTGACTTATTCCAGACGCACCAAATGCGTACACTTGCCCGGTGGTTTTACGGGTGTTATAGCCTTGAAAATTTCGCTGTAACATATTATTTTGCTTTGCAATAGCAAGGTCGTCATCTTTACGGGCAAAATGGTCCATACCAATTACCTCATATCCGTTTGCCGACAATTCGTTAATGGCATACACCAACATGTCTAATTTTTCGGCAGGTGTAGGAAACCGATGGTGCTCCATAAGTCGTTGCGCCTCGTTGAACCATGGAATATGTGC
This sequence comes from Rikenella microfusus, assembly GCA_020719105.1. Classification (GTDB taxonomy): domain Bacteria; phylum Bacteroidota; class Bacteroidia; order Bacteroidales; family SZUA-534; genus GWE2-40-63. The sequence continues at coordinate 4,639 of DYQV01000076.1, read as the reverse complement.
ATACGAAAAGGTGGCTATCCTATCCGGCTGTAATTTAATAATTTGCTGAATGTTTTCGCGAAAGCTTTCGGGAGTTTGCAAGGGCAATCCATATACCAAATCCAAATTTAAACCTCTAAAGCCTTTCGATTTCATATAAGTCAGCATTTCATCTACGTCGCATTTGGGTGGTAAGCGATTAATAGCATCTAAAACATCGGAATGAAAATCCTGAATTCCCAAGCTAATACGGTTAAAGCCAATCTCGTGGAGCACATCTACATCCTTAAAATCGAGATAAGCCGGACTACATTCCATGGCTATTTCGGCAAAATCGGCAAACAGAAACTCCGAATGCAACACCTGCATTATCTGACGCACATAGTTTAAATTTATCGAATTAGGTGTACCACCTCCCCAACTCACCTGTGTTACAACACGTTTTTTATCAATAAATTGCGCCACCATTTTTATTTCAGCTATCACAGCATCTATGTATCTTCTAATTTTATCATCGGATTGCGTAATTGTTGTATTGCAACCACAAAAATGACAACGTTGCACACAGAATGGAATGTGAATATAGATAGAAATATTTTTAGGTTCGGCGCTGTTAGAGCTTTTAATTTGTTCTAAATATTCAACATTCTTAAATACCGTATTAAAAGCAGTTGCCGGTGGATAACTGGTGTAACGCGGCACTGGCAAGTTGTATTTTTGAAAAAGCGATGAAGTTATATTCATAATAATATTCTATTTTATAAAAAAAAATTATTCTTTTATCTTTGCCGGTAGGGCATATAACAAAATTAGAAAAGCAAAAATCGAAAGCAGTATTTCGGTATTAAATAATCCTCTATAACCAAACTCGTTCGCTATTTTTCCACTCGCAGTTGCCACAAGTAAGCTACCAATATGTGTAATCACAATTTGAATGGTAAAATCAGTTCCTTCACGACCTTTCCGCACGGCATCCATCGAAATAGTATAAATACCAACAGTGGATAAGCCATAAGCACACCACACCATACCGATTCCGATGTATAAAGCTGCCTGAGAAGGCTCAATACCCGATAGATACCGAAAATAAAGCCCTGCGACCAAACTCATGGTCAAGAACACAAAAAGTGCCATTCGCCGACCGATTTTCTGCATCAAATAGCCACCTACAAGCGTAGAAACAGCTGCTGTGAGCGTTCCAAAAATACCCGACATAAACGCTATCTCCTTTACATTATAGCCCAAATCGACCAAATACGGTTTTAGCATAGCCATAATTCCTATCAGCCCTGAGTAATAAAAAATCAACAACATTATTTGCCTAAACTTTCCTTTTTGCTTAAAAAATGATAAAACATCTTTTAAACTAACACGCTCCTTTTCAACATTGTCGGCAGGTAACTCTCGCTTCGAAATAAATAAAGGCGCTACTGCCACCAAAACAAATACCGACAACATAATTAGCACATTAGACCAGCCATAATAATGGTATGCAACCAGCAACACACCTGTTCCGAAAAACGAACCGACAAAACTTCCACCCGACTGCATACTATTCCCAAGGCTTCTTTCCGATTTTTTGAGCGAAAGTATGGCATAAATATCCACTGCAATATCCTGCGTAGCTGAGGCTATAAATGCTATAATTACTAAGAAAATAATCAGTTTGAAATCGGTTTGAAGATTAAAAAAGGCAATAGAAAAAATGATAGCCGCATAAAACAACTCCGAAATTAAAATCCAACGTTTCAACTCCTTCGTGCTACGCGCTTTATTGTCGACCAAAGGTGCCCACAAAAACTTTAATGTCCAGGGAAGTTTTACCAGTTGCAACAAACCAATTGAAGATAAGGAATAATTCTCCTGACGCATTATGACAGGTACAACCGTTGAGAAAAAGCTCATGGGGATTGACTGTGCAATGTAAAGGCTAAAAAGCACTGGAAATTTATGCCAATTTCTTTCACTCATAAATTAAAAATTTACCGAAAGTTTAACACCCACTTGCAATGGCTTCCCAGTCTGTACAAAACTTTTACCAAGCGCTTCAAAATAAAAAGATTCGTAACGCGTAGAAGTTAAATTACTACCCCAAATGTCGAATTTCAAATTCTGACGCACAAAACTTATACGTGCATCCAATAGGCTGTAATACGCCTGTTTATGCGAATTTTTATCGTTCCAATAAATCTCGCCCGTACCTTTGAATAAAGTACTTAACACAATTTTATTCAACAATTTGGAATTTTCTATCTGAAACGTTTTCATTAATTGACCAGCCACAGTATGTTTTGGCACGTAAGGAATAAAATTTCCGCTGTAATTGGTGGTGTCATTGAGCACATTTTCCTCAAATTTAGCATCGGTTAAACCGTACGAAGCCATGAGTTCAAAACCGGCGATAGAAGCCGAATTGAGCGCCAGTTCAAAACCTTTACTTATTGAATGCCCCGCATTTTTAAGCATAGAACCTGTTCCACTTGGCGTTGTTTGATAAATCTGTTGGTTTTTCCAATCGATGTAAAATAGAGAAGCTTCCAAAAATACTTGATTTCTAAAAAGCGTTGACTTCACTCCCACTTCGTAATTCCAACTATATTCCGGCTCAAAAGTCAAATCTTCGGGGCGCTCAAAAGTAGAATTGAAACCACCCGTTTTGTATCCCCGCGCAATTAAAGCATACACATTTGTTGAATGTATTTTGTAATTAATCGAAAATTTGGGCAGCACCTGAAGCGAAACGAGTGGATTGTAAATTGTATCGGCTAAGGTAGTACTTTGACTGTTTTTTGTGCGTACATATCGGTAGTCCATTCGGTCATTTTCAGTATCAAAGCGTACTCCTGCCACAATATTCATATTTTTTACCGGAAAATTCCGAAAGGTAGATTGATGAAAAAAAGCACCTCCAGTTATTGTATGGTCGTATTCCTTCAAGGTATTTAATTTTTGTTTGTAGATATTTGCTTCTACATCGTTAAAAAATTGCTGTCTGAAAGCATAACCGCCAAATAACCAATTGTATCCTTTGTTCTTTTTAGCCTGAATGGTTATTTCTTGCGAAAACATATTTTGGTGCTGGCGCTGAATAATAAAATACAATGAATCGATGCTAAAATCTTGATCGATAGCTTGTTTGTCGTTTAAATATTGATAGGAACTTATTGCCGAAAGATCGAATTTTGGTGCAGCATATTTGAGTACCAATGCGTCGGAAAGAAGTTGACGATTGTAACCACTTGCCTGATTATAGCGAATTTTTGCCACCGAATCGTTTGCCGCAAAGTACTGCGCATAAGGATAACCGCCTTGAATACTATTCTCGAAACTCAAAATATTTTCGATTGAAAATTGCTCGTTCAACGTATATATCAACCTATTACGCAATCCATACGTATCGAGCATATCTACTTTTTTATTTAAATAATCGTTTGTAAAAAAGCCATCATTATGCCTATAATTCAGTGCCAACGACCACGCCAACTTATCGCTCGCTTTGGCATAATGAGCCGCTGTAAATAAATAGCTTCCATGCGTTGCAGCTTGCACATTCACATCCGTTCCTTGATAATATTGCGGCGATTTAGTCAAAATATTTACAATTCCGCCCATAGTATTTCGACCGTATTCGGTTCCTTGCGGTCCGCGAAGCACCTCTAACCTACTTATTTCGAAAAAATCGAAGTTAAAAGCAGCTTTCTCGAAATAAGGCACATTATCGACATACAAACCCACCGAAGGCGCATTGATACGTGAGCCCACGCCCCGAATGTAAATGGGAGAAGTTAATTTAGACCCATAATCGGGCATAAAAAGATTAGCAACCGTGGAAGTGGCATCTGTCAGCGAATTTAACCCAAGCGATTCAATCTGTTTGGAATTTAGCAAAGTAACCGAATTTGAAATTGATTTAAGACTTGTTTGATTACGCGATGCTTGAACCACAAGCTCGTTTAAAGTAATAGAATCTATCTTTTCAACTGTATTACTTTTGGCTTTAACAGTTATGAAAACAAATATTAAGCCTGCAAAAAGTACAGTTTTAGTTGTATTATACATTTTTTGAAATCGTATTAATTGTACCTCCCGATTATTCTAAGCCATACTATTTGTACGCTTAAAATAACCTAAAAGCATCTACTGCAATTACAATTGTAGATGACTATTGAGTATTATGAATATGTTGAAAATAAAAGGGCGCATTTACCAAAAAAGTAAATGCTGCGTGGTACTATGGCATAAATACCTAAGCCCAACCAATTCCTATGAATTGATTTAACAAAAAAATGGAGGGGGGCGAGAAAAGAAACGAAATGAATCAAATTCCGCTAAAGGATGCGGAGAAAGCGGGAAGAGTTTTTGAGAAATAAAACAGAATAGCGGTTCTACTTTCACAGTATCTGAAATAACAGCCTGTTGGGCAAAATCAACATAATTTACAATGGCTACCGGCACAGAAGCCACTTCTTGCTGAGTGATTACGATGTATTTGACAGGAATATCCGCTTTTGCAGGTGTCAGGTGAAGTCCAGGTATCAGTAAACACGACAAATAACTTACCAACATAAGTATTTGAGGTATAAACGAAGCAAATATGGAACTTTCGAACATCAACATAAAGTGTGTGTCTTTTTTTGAGCCTTTTTGGGGACTCGAACCC
>DYQV01000544.1 GCA_020719105.1 Rikenella microfusus | reverse complement strand
GCATTAATTAACCCGCTTTATTCATACCTGAGCACAGCGAAAGGTGTGAATGTGCGATGGGCATTGGGTTGCAAAGCGGGAAACCCCGATTTAGCTACACCCAAAATTGGGAGTTTTTATTTTCCCAATATTGAGGTGTAGCTTAATCGTCAGGATTATTTATGAATAATCCGGGTTAATCCTTTAAACGGACAAAAAATTAAGGAATTTTATACATCTGAAATTCTTTCATCGGAACCAGCCATTGCTAATGGTTGGCTTTACTGTGGCACCAAAAATGGAAAACTGGTGGCTATAAATACTAAAGATAAAACCATTGATGGTTGGAATCAATGGGGAATGAACAGTGGACATAATCCGGTGAAGGAATGATAATGGTTCAATTGATTCAACTTATTTGGATTTAAGTGTAACTTTATTTTATTTTATGTAATTATAACTTATAACTTGAAAACTATGAAAAAAACGTTTACCCTATTTTTCGCATTGATGGTGTTTTTCAACTTCAATGCTGCTTTTGCTCAAGAAGAAGAAGCTGAAGAAAGTCCCCTATCGCTTGGTGCCGATTTAGTTAGCCGCTATGTATGGCGGGGTGTGCAATTGTCAGCCTCACCAGCCATTCAGCCATCTATTGAATACAGTTTTGGAAATTTTACGGTAGGTACCTGGGGTTCCTATACCTTTGCTCATGAGGATTTTCAAGAAGTCGATTTATTTTTAAGTTATAGCATCAATTCATTTTCAATTACCTTAAATGATTATTTTCTTCCTGGAGAAGTTTCTGGAGAATCTAACAAATACTTCGACTGGAACCAGGATAGTACCGGACACGCTTTAGAGTTGATTGGGAGCTGGGAAGGTACCGAAACCTTACCTTTAACGGTAACTGCGGGAGTGTTTTTGTATGGTGATGATAAAGATGCCAATGGAAATAACCGATACTCCACTTATTTGGAAGCAGCTTACGGTTTTGATATACAAGGAGTTTCACTTAGTCCTTTTGCGGGAATTACATTTGCTGATGGTATGTATTCCGATGGTTTTGCCCTTGTAAATCTGGGTTTAAAAGCTGAAAAAGAGATTGAAATTACTGAAAAATATTCTTTACCCATTTCAGCTTCCTTTATCACAAATCCCGATGCCGGAAATATCTTTTTGGTAGTTGGATTTAGTTTTTAACCTATTGGAATAGCCCTGCTTCCGAAGCCAGGGCTATTTTTTAGTTTGCAGCTTTTCCTTGCATAAAATGATTCCGATTTTGTAATACCAGAAAATTTTCCTAAAAGCGAGTTGTTTATTTTATTGCCACTAAGAGTGAACCGGTAATATATACTGCTACCCAAAGCAGGTAGGCATAACGGGAATAAAGGTGCAATCCTTTGGTCACATTTACTTCCGACCCCTGATTAAAATAAAAGCGGTAGGCCAATATGTTTTCAATTATCATGGCCAATAAACCGGTGTAACCAATAAACCCATGAAAGGTAAAGGGGGAATTGGTAGATCCAATAATCATACAAATAGTAGCCGTAATATCTAGTATTAATCCTAGGGTTAAAAAAGCAAGTACTTTTTTTGTGATGAGCTTCTTCCGTTGTTCGGTTATAATTCCAATGGAATATGAAATTAAAGACAGTGTCACGATGGTGCTGCCAATCAATAGTATGGTTTTCATTTCTCTTTTTTTATTTGAATTAATTTTACTTTTTGGAAACCTCTAATTGCATAAAAATTCGGTAAATCCCTTTTGCATTGCCCTTTTTAGAATTGGGATGAACCATTTTAGCGATAAATATATTCCAAATTGAGCGATTTGCTACCACAAATCTGCTCAAACGACTGAACAATTGTAAGTTTTCACAAATTTTAGTTTCACTAAATTTGTGAAAAACAACAATTGCTATGTCGGGGTTATACCTAACCCGGATTATTCTTGAATAATCCTGACGATAAAGCTATTCCTCAAAATTGGG
>DYQV01000075.1 GCA_020719105.1 Rikenella microfusus | reverse complement strand
TTAATTACTGTCAGGTTTTTTTCGATATAAATTAAATGGGAATACGAAAAAAAATAGGAATATTGGATTTGCAAGGAGGTGTTCATGAACATGCATATCACCTGCAGACATTAGGAATTGAGCCCGTAAGGGTAAAAGTAGCGGAACAATTGGACGAGTTGGCTGGATTAATCCTTCCCGGTGGAGAAAGTACTTGCTTAATCCGGTTGCTCAATATTTTTGATATTACTCCAAAATTAAAAGCTGCTTATGCCGACGGCATGAAAATATGGGGAACCTGTGCCGGAGCAATTCTAATTGCTAAGCATATTGAAGGCGACCAACCTCAATTGGGGCTAATGGATATTACTGTAGCCCGAAATGCATTCGGATACCAGATTGATAGTTTCAATACCCGGGTAACCATCCCTAAAGTTTCAACTAAAGAGTTGGAACTGACTTTTATACGTGCCCCAAAAATAACAGGCGTTGGAAAAGGGGTGGATGCATTGCTACTCATTGATGACTATATTGCCGCTGCAGAAAGTGAAGAATGTTTGGCTACCGTTTTCCATCCGGAATTAACGCCGTCGCTGGCTTTTCATAAGTATTTTGCAGCTAAATGTGGAATTAATGTAACATCGGAATTAACCGAACTCCCCGAGCGAACCAGTTGGATGCAGTTTGCCCAGATTGCCAACCCCTCGAAATAGAGGTTTTACTACTAATATATTGAGAGCTTGAAAATATCGTGGACCTTTCCACAAAGACTCCGGATCAGCAGACAAAGCCCTGCAAGGATTAGCAATAAAAAGATAAATAGTAAAGTTATATCAAACAACCCATCTAGGGCTTCGCACCATTATACCAAATATTGATAGTTGTAGAAAATAACCATCAGATGATTTTGAAAAATATTGTTACATTTGGTAAATGAAACTTGATTTAAATAGCGGAACTTATATTGAAATTGGTGGAGAACTTGGTAAATACAATTCTTTACCTATTGATACATTAATCAAAATTGCTCAAGATTTACAAGAGCTGGTCATGACTATAGCTAAATATGATTTGCCTGCAAATGATACAATAAACTTAGATAATTTTAAGATAGAGTTAGTTGGTTTTAGAAAAGGTAGTGCTGTTCCTAAATTTGCTTTTACACCAAGAGTTGAGAATAAAGTTGGGCCTAATTGGGAGATTCATAGAAATGTAGTAAGCGAAAAATTTGAAAAACTTGTTGAAATTTCAAATTCCGGCGATTATGAAATGTTAAAAGTGCTTTACCCAGAGCCAGTTAAACGTAATCCAATTGTTGAAAATTTATATTCATTTGTAAATGATTTCGGGTCGTCACCAGTAAATTTTGTTGATATTGATAATTTAACTGAAAAAATTACGCCAGTATTTAAAATAAATAGATTCAAAGCTGCTTCAAAAAAAGAACTTATAACTGTAATTAAAGAAAATGAAAATGCTGAATCAGAAACTGATGAGGCAGTTGGAAAGATTAAGATTACTACTAAAGGCGGAAAAATATCTCGTAAAATAATAGATTCTTATTCTAAATCTAGATTCTCCTTAGAATACGCTCCTGAAATAATAATCTTTGGTCAAACTAAATACGTTTTAAAGTATCCGCTACGTTGCTTATTTGAGAAAGAAGACGGCTACTTTATAATACAGTCAGAGATGCTTGGTATTATTGGTACAGGTTTGACAGAAGATGAAGCAGAAACAACATTTGCAGAGGAATTCAACTTTGTTTATCAAAGATTTAATTCGTTAGATAGTAAATCACTTACAAATAACAATCAGTTGATAAAAAACATTTTAAATCAAATAGTTGAAAAAGTAGAAAAATGAGTGTTTTAGACCCGAAAAAGACGTATAGAAATTTAAAGAAGAAAGGGTTTGTGGATTCTGTCAATAAAAGTGATGACCATAAATACTTAGAACTGTTTCATGATGATAAATTAGTATTGTACACAAAGATAAGTCATGGCAATAATGAGATTGGAAATCATCTTATAAAACAAATGTCAGTTCAATGTCATTTAGATAAGAATGAATTTTTGGATCTATCTAATTGTCCTTTAAGCAAAGAAGATTATTTTGATATACTTGATAAAAAAGGATTATTAGAATAAAAATCTCCAACCACTAACATCTAAATGAAATGCGGAATTAACTGAAATACATAAACCTACTAAACGGTCGCAGTTTGCCCGAATTGCTAATCCTTCGAAATAAAAAAAAGGGAGCTACAAACTCCCTTCTAAAATATGTTAATCAAATTTTCGATTTTTTAATACCGGTAATGATCTGATTTATATGGTCCCTCAACTGAAATTCCCAAATAGTTTGCCTGATCGGGAGTCAATTGAGTCAACTTAACACCTAATTTATCCAAGTGCAACCGGGCTACTTTTTCATCGAGGTGCTTGGGCAAAGTATATACTTGATTCTGGTATTGACCTTTATGTGTATGCAGTTCAATTTGAGCCAACACTTGATTGGTAAAAGAGGCTGACATCACAAAACTTGGATGACCGGTAGCACAGCCTAGATTTAATAATCGACCTTCGGCCAAGATAAGTACGCTATGCCCATCTGTAAAAGTCCATTTGTCGTATTGGGGCTTTATATTGGTACGAATAATTCCAGGTGTTTTTGCCAATTGAGCCATTTGAATCTCATTGTCAAAATGACCAATATTACCTACAATAGCCATGTTTTTCATTTGGCTCATGTGTTTTGCAGTAATAATATCTTTATTGCCAGTAGTTGTTACAAAAATATCGGCATAAGTCACCACATCTTCCACGGTTTTCACTTCAAAACCCTCCATGGCGGCTTGTAATGCACAAATCGGGTCAATTTCAGTAATAATTACCCGGGCACCTTGTCCACGAAGTGATTGTGCACTTCCTTTTCCCACATCTCCATAACCGCAAACAACAGCTACTTTTCCGGCAAGCATTACATCCGAAGCTCGCATAATGCCATCAGTTAGGGAATGGCGACATCCGTAAAGGTTATCAAACTTTGATTTGGTTACCGAATCATTTACATTGATTGCAGGAAAAGGCAGTTTGCCTTGCTCAGCCATTTGGTATAACCTATGAACACCAGTAGTTGTTTCTTCAGAAACTCCACGGATTTGGCTCCTTATTTTAGTCCAACAATTGGGTTCTTTAGCCATTACCTTGCGGCATAAAGCCAAGAATACACCCCATTCTTCTGAATCTTTTTCGGGGTTAAATGCCGGAACTTTTCCTTCTGTTTCAAATTCAGCACCTTTAACCACTAACATAGTTGCATCGCCTCCATCATCAAGAATCAGGTTTGGACCGGTTCCATCAGGCCAGTGTAATGCTTGCTCGGTACACCACCAATATTCTTCAAGGCTTTCACCTTTCCAGGCATAAACAGGGGTGCCTTTTGGGTTATCGATGGTTCCATTTTTTCCTACAACCACTGCTGCGGCTGCATGATCCTGAGTTGAAAAAATATTGCACGAAACCCAGCGGACATCGGCCCCTAATTCAACCAAGGTTTCAATAAGAATGGCTGTTTGCACGGTCATGTGCAACGACCCCATAATTTTTGCTCCGGCCAAAGGTTTCTTTCCTTTATATTCTTGTCGCAAGGCCATTAATCCCGGCATTTCAATTTCAGCTAAATCAAGCTCTTTTCTTCCCCAATCGGCTAATTTAATGTCCGCAATTTTAAAAGGGACTGTTGATTTTAAAACTTCTGTCATATTGTTTTTTTATAATTAATTTTTTATTAAACGTATTCCTTCTATTAAAGTTTTATCAATTTCCTGAATGATGGGATAAAACCCTTCATTGTCAAGAATATTGCGGGCAATCAATGCTTTTAATTGATAATTAATAATGTTACCCGATATTTTAAGCCCTTGCTGATCTTTTGGTAACCCATGACTCGCAGCAAAGGAAACAAACTGAGAAAGTATTTCTTCTTTATCAAGATAAACTGAAATTTCCTGGGCTGTTTTAAATTTTGATAGCAGATTTCTATGGGTATCGGTATATTCAAAACAGAATTGATATTCTAGCCCTTTTCGACTCAATTTAGTATAATACTCCGAATAACCTGTGGTATCAGCAGCTACAAATACATCAGGCATTATTCCTCCTCCACCATACACCACACGTCCGTTTGATGTATAATATTTCAAGGAATCAAGCAAAGGAACGCTGTCCTTTTCTTCGAACTCTCCGTTTACATATCGTTGATGAATGTCTTCGTAATATTTTTCCTGACCACCGCTGTATGATTTTTGAATGCACCTTCCGGCAGGAGTATAATAGCGGGCAATGGTAAGTCTTATTGAAGAACCATCGGTAAACATTACCGGTTCTTGTACCAATCCTTTTCCAAAGGACCTTCTTCCTATAACTTGTCCTCTATCGTTATCTTGAATAGCACCAGCAACAATTTCAGATGCCGATGCCGACCATTCATCAATTAAAACCACCAAACCCAAATCGGTACAGGAAGCCCGGTGTGTGGAGTAATAACTAGTGCGCGGCCTAGCTTTACCTTGGGTGTAAACTATCAGCTTTCCTTCCGGCAAAAACTCATCAGCAATATTAACGGCAGCATCCATATATCCACCGCTGTTTCCCCTCAAATCGAACACCAGCTTTGTCATTCCATTAGCTTTCAATTTTGCCACCGCTTCCAAAAATTCATTGTAGGTGGTGCGGGCAAATTTTGAAAGTCTGATATATCCGATACTATCATCAATCATGTATGAAACATCTACACTATATAAAGGGATTGCATCCCGTGTAATACTAAAGTTTACTAAATTTGCCTCTTCTCTTCGCAGAATGCTCACATTTACTTTGGTATTCTTTTTCCCTCTGAGCAGTTTCATCACTTTTTCATTGGTAATACCCACGCCGGCAATCAACGAATCATTAACTTTAACAATTCTATCCCCATCTCGAATCCCTACTTTTTCAGAGGGTCCCCCTTCAATAACTTTTATCACAGAAACGGTATCTTTTTGAATGTTAAATTGTACTCCTATACCATCAAAATTTCCTTCAAGTGGTTCATTCATCGCTTGCAAATCAACAGCTGGAATATATATTGAATGTGGATCGAGTTCTTCCAAAACTTTAGGGATGGTATTTTCAACAATCTGCGAAATGTTTACCGTATCAACATATTCTCTAGTCACATAATCTAATACAGCGTCAATTTTGTTGCCCGACTGAATGGATGAATTGCTTCCCCTATATTTTCTTAAATCGATATTATGTTGAATATACATCCCTAAAATAATAGCAATGGCAATTATCAAAGGCATTCCCACCCTTGATATTTTATTAGATATACTCATAATTTATAAGCTTTCAACTTGTTTGATTTCTATAGCTGCTCTGGTCAATAATTCAATTCCGTCTTGCAATCGGTATGCATCAGAAAAGACTACCCGTTTAATGCCTGCCTGAATAATTAGCTTTGCACATTCCAAACAAGGTGAAGTAGTGACATATAACGTAGCTCCTTCGCTGCTATTGTTTGATTTTGCTATTTTAGTTATAGCGTTAGCCTCAGCATGCAATACATAGGGTTTGGTTTTATTGTTCTCGTCTTCGCATTTGTTTTCAAAACCCGATGGAGTGCCATTGTATCCATCTGAAATTATCATCCGGTCTTTAACAAGTAGAGCTCCTACTTTGCGTCTTTCGCAGTATGAGTTTTCGGCCCAAATACGAGCCATTTGCAAATATCGCAAATCGAGAAGGTGTTGTTTTTGGCTTGTTTTTGAAACTTCTTCAGAGGACATATAACCGATGCATTAAAAAAAAACCCTCAATGAGGGTTCTTGTACCCAGGGCCGGGCTCGAACCGGCACGAGTGTTACCTCACTGGTGTTTGAGACCAGCGCGTCTACCTATTCCGCCACCTGGGCATTTGTTTTGGTTTGCGAATATAGAGCTTTTGTTTTATCCAACCAAATAATTCATTTTTTTTATTTTTCACGGCATCCTAATCCTTAACCTCTTCGTAATCAACATAATCTCCGGTGGAACTGTCAAATTTTTTACTGTTTCCTGGATTAAAATCTACGGTTATCTCCCCTTCTTTATGATTTTTTGTGCTTTGTTGAAAGTTTTCTGCCCGTTTTACCATTCGTTTAACCCAAAATACTAAAAGCCAACGCCCCAAAATTCCTAATAAATAAATTACAAGTATAAAAATTAGAATAAACCGTAACATAAATACATATCAATTAGTAATTAAAATAATAGCAATTATTAAATATAGCACAGAAGATATAATTTCAAAATGTTTACCTCTCAATTTATTAGTTTTTAAACCCCAAAAATAACCTGAAATAGCACCCAAAAAGAGAGGTAAAATACCCCAAAAATAATCCATCCATGGCAATGAAAGCATTCCAAAACCAATACCAACAAATAAAGAATTGATTGCACTAAAAAAGGTAAGAATCATAAGACCTTGCTTATCAAGTGGATTAATAGCCCGTTTTGTTTTAGCCAGCTTAATTGAATCATACAACTGTTTTAATCCAAGTACAAAAAATAAAGATGCGGCATACCAATTGCGCAACTCAGGGATAAAATTGCCTATTAAACTACCCATAAAAAGGGCACCACCCAAAACAATTGTTGTAATTAGTGCTACAAGCAACAGTTTTACTAATATTGTTATTCCAAATTTTTGCTTTAAGAAACTGGTTACAGAGCTAAGCAAGAATAATTCTGCTGATAATATAAATGATGCCGTTATATATAAATAAAATATCATTTCAATTTAGTTTGTAATTGTAAAGGTATTGTTCGTCCCCGCCAACAATCAAATTGTAGCCTTGTCCCGATTCAAGAAATCCTATGCTAAAACGGGTTATGCCGGGCAATGGAAAGCCTTTCAAAATTTCACCTTTGTTATCGAAAAGATATATTTTATGTGCTTCCGCTTCAGTTATTCCTATGGCTGTTTTGTTTGTTGAAAAACGATAAAAAGCCGGTTTGTGCCTAATTGGCGTTGAAAATGTTACCTCAAATTCCTTATTCCCTTTTAATGAAAATACATTCATTTTTTTTCCATCTACAAAAACAAAATCAGATGCTTTGTCACCGGTAACATCTTCAAAACTAAAATAATGATCTTTTGAAAATTCGGTAATATGCATTTGTTCTTCCTTACCATCAAAAAAAACAATATGAATGGTTCCATCGGAACCGGTTCTTATAAGCCTGCTTTTTAGTGCAGTGTTTCCGCCTTGATATTCAAATAAGTTGTTTGGCGAAGCCCTAAACTGTTTTTCTAGAGTGAGCCGGCTATTTCCTTTACGGTCTAAAAAGTAAATACGTGAACTATCCGTAACAATTATATAATCATTATTATTATCCTTAATATGTTGAATCGGTGCTATTATAGGTTGATCGGTTCCATCAAACTTAAAACCAGTGATTAATTTACCTTTAATATCAAAACTATACACTTTTTTATCCTCACCCGGCACAAAAATGCGGTAATTTTTTTGTTTATCGTAATCAACCAGTGTTAAGGAATTAACCGCCGCAAATGGAAGAGTTATCGGATAATGCTCTACAAAATTTCCGTTTCTATCAATTAAATGGATTTGAGTAGGTGTATTAAATAAAAATTGCAATTTTCCGTTCTTAAAGTAATCAACCTGTAACACCTCTCCCATTATCGGCTCCTTTAGGTTTTTTTTCCATAATATTCTCCCCGATTTATTAATAAGATAGATGTTGTTCTTTGCATCCAGAACAAAGATTTCCTTTTCCTTGGTGATATGATTTATTACTAATTCAGGCTTGGCTGCAATGGATGTATCAAGGCGCGTTTCCCATTCCGCTTTTGCTTTTGAATTTCCTGCAGGTTGATATTTAAAGAGTAAGCTATTGTATATCATTTGGTTCTCATTCGAGAATTGCCAGGCTACGCCATAAAAATCACGAATTTTTTTCTGATTCTTTTCATAGTAATCAAATGCTTTTTTATCTAACAAATTAAGTAAAACATCTCCTGTACCAACAAAGGAAAGGTACGAGTAGAAATTTACTTTATTTGAAAGAAAATCAGAAAATTGGTTGAATGGGGCATCGTATATTAATGTTTTTTGCAAAACATTGTTGTGTATTGTTTTAGAAAGAGATTGGAATGATTCACCAAAAATAATATAGTCATCAAATATAGTTACATAATTTGCCTGACAGTCTTTGAACCAAGGGCCTAACAAACGGGTTGGGAAAAAATCGATCGGCATTTTATAAATAGGAAATTTGGTGTCATTATCAATTTTATATTCCGTTTTAAACTCATTTAGGGTAGTTTTATTCTTTTGACAATAGTTGTTCAATAAGTGAAGAATAAATTCGTGGCCACTTCTGTATCCTTTTGTGCGAATTAAGAATAGTGTTTCTCCTCCACTCAATGAAACCTGAGCCAATTCACCTTTAAAGACATCACTTAACTGTTGGTCAAATCCTTCACCAAATGAAGCCGTTAAAAGCTGCCGATTAATTAAATATCGTTCACTTTGATTGGTACGTTCCATATAATTCTGAAAACTTTGAAGGTATAGCCTATAATTGCTCAACCCAAACCCACAAAAGCTTTCAATGTTCGGTGGAAGAAATTTAATGAAATCAAGATTTTGGGGCGCTTGGTCCCTAAACAATGAATAAAAATGAGAGGAGTTTCCTGAATTGTTAGCAAAACCATTGAATACCATGGATTGATTTTTCAGATTTAAATCCAATTCAACCCATTCACCAACTTGGTTCATCCCTTTGTTTGCAATAGCATCAGCATTAAAAAGTTTTGAAATTATTGTTGCCGATGTTTTATGATTAAGATAAATATTTGCATCCACATGATTTCCTGCTGTTTTTCTCACTTTTTGAAACCCTGGATCGGAATAAATTCCCACATCGGAAGCAACTTGCCTAATTGCGTCCTGTAAAAGCAGCTCTGAGGCACTTCCCATTAAAACGCCCCGGTTGTAACTGTAATAAAAATTAGATTCCGTGCTCTGAAAATGATTTATCTTTACCTGATCATATCGATACGAATTGATAGTTCCTCTTTTTTCGAGCTCCTTTTGAATGGCTTTTAATGAGCTATTTGATTCAAAGTATCCTTCTACCGCAATTAAAAAGAGCACCTCATATTTTTTGTTTCCAACTTCATGAACTGAAAACACAAGGTTTTTAAAGTTGTAGTGCTCGCGAATCAGGCTACTATTACTAGCTACGGAATCAAGAGAATAAAGATTGGAAATTACATTGTCAATTCCATGTAAATTGGCCAATTCCTGAATAAATTGATTTTTTTGTTTTACTGTTTGTATCAAATCAATTGGCTGCCTAATTTCAGCAACCAAAGCAGCGTTTACAGGAATGGCAGCAAATATTTCTATACTAGGTGTCTGTTTATTTTTAAGAAAAATATAAAATCCTATTGTTGCTCCTATAAAAAGGAAAAAGATAATAATAAACCCTGGCTTTTTATCCATTAACTCAAAATTTTCAAAGGTCAAAAATATAAAAAATAAAAACGGGACATCAACTGATTGACAATTTCTTTGGGGTTTTTCTACCTAAATTGTTACAAATAAAAACCTGTTGATTTTAACAAAGTTCGTAAAATCGAATTATTTGTTAAAATTAAC
>DYQV01000074.1 GCA_020719105.1 Rikenella microfusus | reverse complement strand
ATCAATTCATCCAATCTAAGAATCGTTGCAAACCCTTTTTGCTCAAAGTATTGTTTTTGGGTTTCAAAAGAAAGTGGGGATGCCGTCAATACAAAATCACCACCCCAAGCACCTAAAGATTTAATGGCACCTTGAAAATCAGCAAATAATTCATCTTTAACTGATTTTTTCTGTAAATAAGTGGCTATTAATCTTTCATGTTCGTTTATTAAATACTGAAATTCATCCAATTGCACACAAGTTATTGTTTTTATAGTAATATCGTTTATTAAGGGTATCAACCTATTGGTTAAATCTTGGCCCGGTTGAAAGCTATTAATATTCTGTTCTGTAGCCATTTTTTTATTCAAATAAACTAAAAACAGTTGCGACAATAAAGGTGGATTAAATTCAATAGGTTCGGATATTGATTTTTGATTTGTTAACTGGTAAACTATGGGTTGCTTTGCGCCGGCGCAGGCAATATCAAAGCCGGACCCCTTTGAAACCATGCGGTGCAGCTCAAAAGCATCCACCTGCGACCATTGGGCCATATTGTTGATTAATGTACTGCTTGAACCAAAACCCCAATTCATGTTGAATTGCACCTTTGCTTCTACCTTTAAACCCTTTGAATGGTTTAAAAAATCAGGAGAAAGCAATTTTACTGCTTTAAATAGTCTTTGGATATAATTTGCTTTTTCTTTATCGGTTGTTTGCAGAATATCGAAGGTATTCAAATGAAAACTTGCTGTAAAAATCAACTTATTCAGTTCATAGGTTTTCCAATTGATGTGATTTGTATTTTGCTCTGAAATGGCGAGCGACTGTCCTAGTTTGAGAGGAAGAGCGATTGCTTTAGCGCCCTTCATTACCAAATATTCTCCCGTAAGGAGCAGTTTGCCATGGCTGTAAAAATGTTTTAGGCTATTTTCAGTTGTCATATAGCAAACAAGTTTATTTGGCAGATAGAAATTTCTCAACTTCCGTGAAACTCACTGTTTTATCGTTGAAATATGTCTCTGCCCTTATAATTTGCTCGCTGGAGGCTTTTAGCTGAAGCAAGATATTGGATAAATGCATTTTCATGTGCCCTTTTTGAATACCGGTACTGGTAAGTGCCAGCAAAGCTGAGAAATTGGACGCTAACCCAATAACAGCCATCAATTGCATCAATTCTGCTGCATCAGGATTACCAAGGATTTCCATTGCTAGTTTCGACATGGGGTGAAGATTTGTAATTCCGCCCACGGTCCCTAAAGTCAATGGCAATTCCAGCTCCATGGAAAAAATGTTGTTTTCAATCTTGGCAACAGTTAATGAACTATATTTCCCATTTCTGGAAGCATAAGCGTGACCTCCGGCTTCAAGTGCCCGCCAGTCGTTTCCGGTAGCTATTGCCAATGCATCTATACCGTTATAAATGCCTTTGTTATGTGTTACTGCCCGGTTTATGTTGATTTTGGCTATTTGAACCGCCTGAAGCAGCCTCAAAGCCAGATTTTTGGTTCCTATTTTTTCACCATACGAATTTAATGCATCTACAGGACACGAAACGGTTGCTACCGCCTTGCAATTGAGTGTATAATTTGATAAAATGGCCATATTTATATCCAGCAAGGATTCATCCATTTCTAAATCACAAATTGCAAACTGATTTAGTGATTTCTTCATCTCTTCCAAACAGGAATTGATAAAGTTGGCTCCCATAGCATCTTTCGTTTCAAAACCTACATTCAGTTGATAATAATAGGGAAGTTCAACTGTTAAATCATCGAGGGTAATTGAGGTAATTCCGCCGCCCCTTTTAACCATTTGCCGGGTGATGGAGTTTACACGAAGCAATATAAAATCCTTAATGGCAGGCAGTTTAGCCATAAGTAACGATTTTTCACCTTTCCAAAAAAAATGAACCTGTCCTTTCTTTTCTGTTCCCAGTACTTTTGCGTTAAAACCCCCAAAATCGGACCAAAAACGGGCAGCTTTTGAAATAGCTGCAACAATAGAGCTCTCTTCGGTTACCAGAGGAACAAAATAGTGTTTTCCGTTCATCCATATATTTGGGGCAATACCCATGGGAAATGAAAAATGTGAAACGGTGTTTTCGCTGAGCTTGTCAATAACTACGGCAATGGCTTCGTTTCCTATCATTGCTTTGTCCAACAGGTTTTTCGAATCGTTTGATAAGGGGAGCAGGGCTATCTTCTCTTCCCTTGAGAGTTTTGAAAATCTGGAATAAACTGATAATTGGCTCATAGTATTTTAGTATCAAGATGTGGGATATGAGATGTGAGACAGGATATCAAAGATAAGAAATTAGAGATAAGACAGACTAAAAAATAGAAACAAGTTACCAGTAACCAGTAACCCTGCAACCTTGCAGCCCTGTAACCCTGTAACCCTGTCTGTATCCATTACTTGCTATGTGGTTAATTTTACTTTGAAAACGTCATTGAATCTTATTTATTCATTCAAAACATTTCGCGAAATGACCAACCGCAAAATTTCCGAGGTTCCTTCGCCGATTTGGAGCAACCGCTGGTCGCGGTAAAAACGGGCAATTGGGTTCGATTCCATTAAACCGGCGCCGCCAAATATCTGAACCGCTTCATCGGCCACTTCGCGGGCAATTTCACTGGCATACAATTTGGCCATGGCCGACTGCGTTCCAAAAGGCATTCCTTGGTCTTTTATCCAGCAGGCGTTGTATAAGGTGTTGCGGGCATTTTCAATTTTAACCGCCATGTCGGCCAGTTTAAAAGCTATTGCCTGTAAATGGGCAATGGGTTTTCCAAACTGATGGCGGTTTAAGGCATATTCACGGGCCATTTCAAAGGCACCTTGTGCCAATCCAACACCCATGGCGGCAATGGAAAGCCTTCCGGCATCAATGGTTTTAAGAATTATTTTCAATCCATCGCCCCGGTTTCCAAGTAGGTATTCTTCGGGTACTTCGCAATTATTGAAATACAATTCACCATTATCGGCTGCCCGCCATACTAATTTATCGGCCATTACTTTTCGTTCAAATCCTTTGGTTGGATAGGGAAGGAGAATGGCAGAGAATTCCAATTTACCGTCTTTTTCCCCTGTTTTTGCAGCTACAGTAATGCCTTTCGACAAATTTGAAGCAGCATTGGTTATATACAATTTATTGCCGTTGATAATCCATTTGCCATCTTTCAATTCAGCGGTTGTTTCAACAGCTTTTGCATCACTTCCGGCATTGATCTCGGTTAAACCCATGGCCCAAAGGGCTTTTCCGGTGCACCACGAAGGCAGCCATTGCTTTTTCTGCTCTTCCGTTCCGAAATGTAAAACCGGACCAATACCCAAGCTGTTATGTGCAGCCAATGTAGCTGCCATGGAACTGTCAACACGGGCCAGCTCTTCTACTGCAATGATGTAAGAGAGGGTATCGGTGCCCAATCCACCATAGTGCTTTGGAATATACATGCCAAAGACTCCGGTTTCTTCTCCCATTTGTTCAATTAAATGGGATGGAAAAACCGACTTACGGTCGAATTCTCCTATAACAGGTTTGATTTTTTGCTCAGCAAAATTGCGGACTTTTTGTCGCCATTCGTTATGATGTTCTTTAAGGAGCGCGTTCATTTCAATTCTTAAATGTTATGTAATTGCTTACTTGTGTAATATTAATAAAAACGGACAAATATATCTTTTATTCTAATTAATAAAACTTACCAATAGCTGATTTTCTTTTACGCCATGGTTCTGTTCTATCCAAATCTTCTCCACAATTCCTGTTGATGGACAAGAAATGTGGTTTTCTGTTTTCATCGATTCTATAGTTAAAACGGTGGTTCCCTGTTCCACTTTCTGTCCGGCTATCACATTTACTGCTGCTATAATTCCATGTAAAGGTGAAACCAGATTGAAATTACCGCCACAAATTTCTTCATCCTTTTTCTTTATGATAGTTACATAGTCAAGAATATTCAGGCTTTTTGCCCTGAAAAGAATGCCATTGTATTGGATCCAACATGAATCAGAACCTTTTGAGAAAAACAGTTTGTGTTCCATCCCATCTAAAACAAACCAGATTTCATATTTAGTTAACTGATTTATAAAAACACTAAACAAAATGTTATTCCATAGAATTTCATATCTCAAGTTGGTTCTGTATAATTGGAATTCATATAAAACTCCGTCAAGATTTATTGTTTGTTTAGAAACGTTACTAAGTGGACCGGTTTTATCCCAAATAGTGGACTCATCTTTTGTGTTTTTTGAACTCAAAGCAGCTACATAACCAATTATGGGAATTATTGGGGAAATTGATTTTTTCTCTGTTACCAATGAATTTTTCAATGCTTCCCAATTTTGATGCAGGTATTTTGTATGAATCCGGTTTGTAACTATATCCGGATGATTCAATAATAATGAGAGAAACTTTGTATTGGAATCAACTCCATGCACTATTGTTTTATCAAGCACCTGCGATAAGTGGCTCAATGCTTCATTCCGATTAGTTTTTTGGACAATTACTTTTGCAATCAAACCATCAAAAGATGTGGAGATTTCAGATGCTGATTTATAAGTTGATTCGATTCGGGCATTGAAACGACTCGGAAATTGAAGCAAGTGCATGAACCCTCCCGATGGTTTAAATCCTTTTTCCGGGTTCTCTGCGTAAATCCGGGCTTCCACCGACCATCCATTAATTTTTATATCTTTTTGTCTTAATATTATCTCCAAATTTTGGCAAATAAGTATCTGTTGCTCCACCAAATCAATGCCGGTTATCATTTCAGTTACTGGATGTTCCACTTGGATGCGGGTGTTCATTTCTAGAAAAAAGAATTGATCATTGGCCCACAAAAACTCAATGGTTCCCACGTTGTTATATTTGGCCGCTTTTGCCAATTTAAGGGCTTCACTGCAAATAGCATTGCGCTGCGGTTCCGATAAAGTGGGCGAGGGGGCTTCTTCTATTACTTTTTGGTAATTCCGCTGTAAGGTGCATTCCCTTTCAAACAGATGCAAATAATTGCCAAAGTTATCGCCCACAACCTGAACTTCAATATGACGGGCATTTTCAAAATATTGCTCCACATACACTGATCCGTTTCCGAACCAGGTCAACGCTTCCCTTTGTGCTGATGCAATTTTTTCGGAAAGTTCTTCGGCTGAATAAACAATGTGCATTCCCTTGCCACCACCTCCGGCACTGGCTTTTATTATTACTGGATAGGGTAATTTATTGGAATTCATTACAATTTCCTCCATCGAACCTTCTATCCCAAAAGGTATAGCCAACCCATTTTCAATGGCAAATTTTCGTGCGGAAAGCTTATTGCCCATCAATTCAATAACTTCGGGTTTTGGTCCTATAAAAGTAATGTTGTTAACAACACACAATCGGGCAAATTCAGCATTTTCCGATAAAAATCCGTATCCCGGATGTATTGCATCGCAATCAAATTGTTTTGCAAGGGCAATGATTTTTGAGGAATTTAAATAGGTGTCTTTGAGATGGATCCCATCTAAAAAAGCGGACTCACCGCTTTCTGCACTCCAGGCGGCATTGGGTTCCTCAGAGGTATATATACCCACAGTGGCTATTCCCATTTTATGGGCGGTCCGTATTATTCTACGCGCAATTTCACCCCGGTTGGCTATTAATATTTTCGATATCATATTTTCATTTTTTCAACAATTTTTTGGTAAAAGCATCTTTTTTAACTAGTTTTATGGGTAAAGGCATCAATCTGTTTTTGTGCCATTTCGGTTCCAAGAGCATCGGAGAGTGCTTTGGCGGTATATTCTGATAGCTCTTCGTTAATTTCTTTGTTTACTACGTTGAACAAAAATTTTTTCAGTATCCTGCGGGTCTGTTTATCGGATCGTTGTATGTTTTCAATCAAACGGTGTTCAATCTCTTCTAATTTATCCAGTGAACCTATTTTATCGGCCAATCCATAAGCCAACGCCAGTTGTGCATTAAATGCTTCGGCAGAAAGCATGAGCGATTTGCTCCGTTTGAATCCCATCCGTTTTATTAAATAGGGTGCAATTGAAGCTGGAATAACCCCAATTAAAACTTCGCTAAGCCTTAAATGGCTGTTTTGTTCAAGAATTACAAAATCACTCACGGCCAATAGACCCAAGGCCCCTCCGTACAAGAAACCATGTCCTACCGTAATGGTAGTTTGAGGAAGGTGGTTCCATGTCCTTAAAAAAATAGGAAGTGCTTTCAATATCTGAACCCGTTCGTTTTCCGGCAAATCAATGGCCCGCTTAAACCACTCCAAATCAGCTCCGGCACAAAAACAATCGCCTCTTCCTTTAAGAATCACAATATCGGTACTTTCATCATTTTGCAATTCCTGCGCAATTTGCATCAATCCTTGAATCATTTGAGCGTTCAGGGCATTTTTCTTTTGTGGTCTGTTAAGCCAGACGGTTAGAATACTATCTTTCTTTTCCAAATGAATAAGTTCAGTCATCATGGTACCTATTTGTCTGCAACCAATGTTGGTTATTCGTTGTAACAGTTAAATTCCTTTATTGTTGTTTTCATAATTATTAAATAATCATACACCCATTACATACGATAAACGCCAAACTTTCCTTTATCGATGGGCTTATTGGTAACAATTGACAACGCCAAAGCAAGTACCTTTCTTGTATCCACGGGATCAATAATACCATCATCCCAAAGTCGCGATGTTGAAAAGTATGCAGAACTTTCATCCTGTATTTGCTTAATCAATGGATGTTCCATTTCAGATTCTTTGTTTTTAATGGTTTGCAATACGGATGCAGCCTGTTCACCGCCCATCACAGCAGTTTTTGCATTGGGCCATAAAAAAAGAAATTCCGGGTCGTAAGCCCTTCCTGCCATTGCATAGTTGCCTGCACCATAGGATCCCCCGGTCACCAACGTTAATTTTGGTACCCCGGTATTGGCTACCGCGTGAATCATTTTAGCCCCATCGCGGGCAATGCCTTGGTGTTCATAAGTTTTGCCCACAATAAAACCGGTAATGTTCTGTAAAAATAGGAGTGGAATTGCCCGTTGATCGCATAATTCAATGAAGTGGGCCCCTTTTCGCGCTGCTTCCGCATTTAAAAAACCGTTGTTGGCAACTATTCCTATTTGAATTCCGCAAATGGTTGAATATCCGGTAACTAAGTTTAGCGCATATTGTTTTTTGAACTCCTGGAAATCGCTGTTGTCAGTAATCCGGGCAATAATTTCATGCGGATCGACCGTTTTTTTATTGTTGGCGCTGATAATTCCATATAACTCTTCAATAGGATATAGCGGCTCTTGGTATTCCAATGCCTTTGGGGCTTTTTTCTGATTGCCCTGTTGAACCAGCCTTCGGCAAATCCGAACGGCATCCACATCATCTTCGGCCAGATAATCAGCTACTCCGGAAATAGCGGTATGTACATAAGCACCCCCTAGTTCTTCTGCGCTCACTTCTTCGCCCGTGGCTGCTTTAACCAAAGGCGGACCGCCAATAAAAATGGTGCCTTGATTTTTTACAATAATGGTCTGGTCGCTCATGGCCGGAACATAGGCTCCACCTGCCGTACAGGATCCCATAACCACTGAAATCTGCGGAACACCCATGGCTGATAGTTTTGATTGATTGTAAAAAACCCTGCCAAAATCGAACCGGTCGGGAAAAACATGAGCCTGTTGTGGCAAAAATACACCCCCCGAATCTACTAAATAGATGCAAGGCAACTGATTTTGCAAGGCTATTTCCTGAGCCCTTTGATGTTTTTTAATGGTCTCTTTTATATAAGTGCCTCCTTTAACAGTAGCATCATTAGCAACAATCATGCATTGAACCCCTTCCACCAAACCTATCCCAGTTACAATTCCGGCTGATGGAAATTGATTGTCCCATTGATCAAAAGCAGCCAGTGCCGAAAGTTCTAAAAATGGGGTTCCCTCATCAATCAAAACATCTATCCGTTGCCTGACATGGAGTTTGCCTCGTTCAACATGTTTAACAATCGCCTGTTTATTGGAATGATCAATTACCTGAGATAAGGCAAGTCTCAAATCAGTGGAAAGTTTTGTGCTGAATTGAAAATTTTCCTGAAAAGCGGAATCTTGTTTAGTAATAGTTGATATGAACTGATTAATACTCATAAGTATATCTTAATCGGGTTTATGTTTATTTATTCAATGGCCTATGGTTTCAAATTAATAATTCAATAAGATATTAATATCTTTAATTAAATCAAAAGTACTTTTACTCTCCATTAATAGTTTAAAGAATTTAGAGTGCTAAAGTTTTTTTTGAAGTGTTTGCAACCAATTCACCCGCTATCGATAAACCGGAAGCATGAGTTATTGTTACAGTAACAAATTGACCGATTAAACCGATATCTTTACTCAAAATACGGGTGACCAATTTCCCTTCGGTTGCTCCCGACAAATAACCAGTTTTTCTTTCTTTTGTCCGCACAAGCACTTTCACTGTTTTGCCAATTAATTGTTGGTTGTAATGGCCCGAAATTTCTTCCAATTTGTCGGATAACCGTTGCAGCCGATCTTTTTTGGTTGTCTGTGGGATATCGTTTTCCCATCGGTAACTTTGTGCTCCTGGACGGGGCGAATACATGGCCACGTATGCCATATTGAATTGGAATTCGTCGAATGATTTTACGGTATTCAAAAACTGTTCTTCTGTTTCGCCCGTAAATCCTACAATGATATCAGTAAATAAAGTTGCTTGTGGAATTAATTCCCTGATGTGAGCTACACTTTCCCGATATCGGTCCAGATTGTGTTTCCGGTTCATTTTAACCAAAACCTGATCGTCACCGCTTTGCAGGGGCAGATGAATCTGTTTGGCCAAAACCGGATATTTTGCAATGGCTTCAATCACATTGCGGCTCATATCGCGCGGGTGGGGTGATGTATAATAGACCCAACTTGGATTTTGAAGTGTTATGCCTAATTCCCCGATTTTGGTAAGCAATTCTGCAAAAGAGATTTCTTCTTTACGGTCGAGTCCATACGAATTTACATTTTGACCCAATAATGTAATTGATTTATAACCTTGGAGCATTAATTCCTTCACTTCTTGTATTATTTCTGCTGATGGTCGCGAAACTTCCCGTCCACGGGTATAGGGGACTGCACAAAAAGAACAGAATTTGTCGCATCCATTTTGAATGGGAACATAGGCTTCAAATTCCGATTGGTAATTTGGTTTTACATTCCAAAGCTGAAAAATATCCTGATTGGAAGGTATTCTCGGTTTTTCGGGTTTCAACCCGATTTTTGTTATCGGTTTAAAGTTGCCTACCGCAAGGTTTTCTGATGTTACCGGTTCTTGATTCAATAATAAGGGTGAAGCTACTCCGTACTCTTTAAGCATGTTCGGAAAATCGTTCAATTCGCTCATAGGGAATACAAAATCGAATAGTTTCAGGAATTTGTCCCGATCATCGGGCAAGACACATCCTGAAACAAAAGTGATGATATTCTGCTTATTTTTTTTCTTATTCCACACATGAATACGGTTGTACACCTTATCGATGGGCTTTTGCCGAACAGAGCAAGACAATACACCCAGGAGCGATGCTTCATTTTCATTATCGGTAGGAGTAAAACCCATCCCTTCAATAACGGCTTTTACACGCTCACTATCCGACAAATTCATTTGGCAACCCAAAACCAATAAAAAGTATTTCATTGTGTATTTTCAATTTAATTAGTTTAAAGTATAGAATATGTATCTAACTTCTAATCTCTAA
>DYQV01000543.1 GCA_020719105.1 Rikenella microfusus | reverse complement strand
AACAATAACCACAAAGGTCGCAGTCCCGATTACTCGGGATCACTGAGTACGCAAAAAATTAATTATCAATATGTTAATCTTGGCGACCTTTGAGAATTCTTTGTGCTCTTTGTGGTTAAATCTTCTTATTAGACTGCCTCTAATTCAAAATCCATATCATATTGGGCTAAAGCCCAATTTGTAATAGATTGAAATAAAGGATTATAATTCTTAATTTTCAATAACTTTTTCCTCTTCTTTTATTATTTCCTAATGCTTAATTTGGGTTAATTCATTACCCAAGCCAGCGAATAAACCAAGGCTGCTTGCCAGT
Organism: Rikenella microfusus; assembly: GCA_020719105.1. GTDB lineage: Bacteria > Bacteroidota > Bacteroidia > Bacteroidales > SZUA-534 > GWE2-40-63. The sequence goes on along the minus strand of DYQV01000543.1, from coordinate 1,675 downwards.
TAATGGCAATCTCGTTGTGCGAATAACTTTCTTGCTTATCAACCCAATCGGTTGCAGTATGGCCTCCGCCTACCAAATAACCGGGCCATGGTGCTACAATGCTATCGCTTCCTGAGCGACGATCGTGTGGATTCATGGCTGGGTCAATTCCCAAACCGGTTACATAGGAACGTCCATAGAAATTACGCCCAAAAATATGGGCTACGATTTGTTCTCCGGCTTTTTTATATTTTACATCACCGGTCAATTTGTAAGCCACATAAAGATTTGACGACAGACGGGCAACTGTTCCGTTACATCCCCAGTAATATTTATCGAAGGGACGACCGTATATTTCGGTATTTGTGAAATTTGCAATGGTACCGGCTACAGAAATGGCCTCTTGTATAATCTGATAATTTACCTTGGCTGTTTTTCCTTCTCTCTCTGATAACAGGTAAGTAAAAACACCCATATTTTTTACATTGCCCCAGTCCCAGTTCAAATCAACAGGCACTTTTTCATCTTTCATTACCATTTCAAAATCAGCCAAATAAATGGGTTCTCCGGTAGTTTCCCACATTTCGGCAGCTGCCCAAATACGAAAACTGTTGTCACCGGCTTGATATCCACCGGTGTGAAATTCTTTTTGATCCCAATTTTTAAATTCCGGATGCTTATCCAAATATTCATAACTCTTTTTAGCAGCAACGAAACAAGTTTCGGCATAGGCGGTATCATAAGGAAGAAAATAGCGGGCTGCCTGTGCCATAATTGCGGAAAAACAGGCTGTGGCACTCGAACCCCATTCGGTAAAGTATCTTTTTTCCACATCCTGATTGGCCATTAAAAAAGGTTCAAAATTTAAACGGGTAAGCTTGTGCGAAATCCGTCCTGAATTATCGGCATACTGCATTTTAAGCAACCAATCGGTTTCATATTTCAATTCTTTTAAATAGTCGGGATAAGCTGCAGCTGTGTTCGGAATATCCAATTTAAAAGTTTCAAGCTTGGGCTGAAAATTGTCCCAAGCCATAAAAAGCTGGCCCATAGTAACCCCGGCATTCACCACATATTTTCCAAAATCGCCGGCATCGTGCCAACCTCCTGTCCCATCCTTCTGCATGTTGCCAAATTCGGTGTAGTTCAACCAGCCGTCTTCCAAATGGCAAGCTTCCTGGTGAAACGTATCCCCTTTGTGGATTCCATAAACAGCCATACCACAGCGCCACAAATAAAAACCCCGCATCGAAGTGTAAAAAGCTGAATCGTAGGTATTTTCATCAATTTGAAATGCAATGGATTTGCTACCGTTTGAAGTCTCCAAATAATAAGTACCTGTTTTATTAAATGCGGTAAAATCGGCAATAAAAGCAGTTTGATATACATCGGCTTGCATAATACCCTTGCCGGTTTCAGCAACAAAAACCTCTTTTTGTGTGGCAAAATCCACAATTTTAAATTCGCCACTGTCGCCTAATACGGTAGCTACTTTAGAACCATCAGGAGTAAATCCAAGTGAGTTCAAAAACACTTTTCCGGACCCGGCTTTTTTAGGTTGAACTGAGCAGCTAATGGCCATTAGCATTATTCCTAAAAGGATAAAGTTTTTTTGCATAATTCAATATATTTAAGTTTATCAATCAATGTCGCTTAGTTAAGCAAATATCAAAAAATTAAAATATTGCACAATAAA